>NZ_CP040093.1:1542500-1772500 GCF_006016075.1 Caloramator sp. E03
CCTTTCATCTTCTTTTGTCTTCATTAATGTTACTCCCATAGTATTTCTTCCTTGTCTTGAAATTTGATCAACTTCAAGTCTTATTATGATGTTGTTATTGTTTATAAGCATTATTTCATCACTATCTTTTACTGTTTTTGCACCAACTATTTTTCCTGTCTTATCTGTGACTTTATAGGTTATTATTCCTTTTCCTCCTCTATGATGAACAGTATATTCAGTATACGGTGTCCTCTTTCCATACCCATTTTCACTTACAATAAGAAGATCTTGATTTAAGTCTAAAATTTCTACACCAACTACAATATCATTTTCCCTTAGAGTTATAGCTTTAACTCCAGCAGCTGTTCTTCCCATAGCCCTTACGTCCTCTTCATTAAATGTAAGACTATATCCATTTTGAGTTACTATCGTTATGATCTGCTTTCCATCCGTAAGCTTTGCACCAATAAGTTCATCAGAATCCTTAAGATTAATTGCATTAAGACCATTTTTTCTCATTGAACTAAACTCACTTAATATAGTCTTCTTTATAAGACCATTTTTGGTCACAAATAATAGATATTCTTCATCATTAAATTCTTTAATAGAAATTACTGTCTGAATTTTTTCTCGTGGATTTAAAGGTAGTATATTTACAATATTAGTTCCCTTTGCAGTTCTTCCACCTTCAGGTATTTCGTAAGCTTTAAGTTTATATGCTCTTCCCATATTAGTAAAGAATATAATGTTATTGTGGGTTGAAGTTATAAATAAATGTTCAACAAAGTCATCTTCTCTCGTTGAAAGACCCTGTATGCCCTTCCCCCCACGCTTTTGACTTTTATAGTTATCAATGGATATTCTTTTAATATATCCTGCATGAGTAATAGTTACTGCTACTTCTTCTTCCTGTATCAAATCTT
The DNA here is from genome assembly GCF_006016075.1 of Caloramator sp. E03. Taxonomy (NCBI): domain Bacteria; kingdom Bacillati; phylum Bacillota; class Clostridia; order Eubacteriales; family Clostridiaceae; genus Caloramator; species Caloramator sp. E03. Next base: position 1,543,406 of record NZ_CP040093.1, read on the forward strand.
CAACATCAATTTCTTCAAACTTACTTACTATTTTTGTTCTTCGATTATCGCCATATTTTTGTTTTATCTCATTAAGCTCATCCTTTATTATACTAAGCAATAACTTCTCATTTTGCAGTACTTCCCTTAGATAATTAATAGTTTTTATAAGTTCTTCGTATTCCTCTTCAATTTTTTCTCTTTCAAGACCTGTAAGCCTTTGTAGCCTCATATCCAGTATCGCTTGTGCTTGTTTTTCTGAAAGACCAAATCTTTGCATTAATCCTGTTCTTGCAATTTCAACTGTCTTAGAACTTCTTATAAGATTTATTACTTCATCTATATGATCAAGAGCAATTCTTAAACCTTCTAATATATGTGCTCTTGCTTCTGCTTTATCAAGATCATATTTAGTCCTTCGAGTTACAACTTCTTTTTGGAAATTTATATAATTAGTTAAAATTTCCTTTAAGTTTAATGTTTTAGGCTCTCCATCTACAAGAGCAATCATTATAACCCCAAAAGTATCTTGCATCTTTGTATGCTTATAAAGAAGGTTTAAAACAACATTAGGGTTAGCATCTCTCTTTAATTCTATTACTATTCTCATTCCCTGCCTGTCTGATTCATCCCTAAGGTCTGATATTCCTTCTATTTTCTTATCCTTTACAAGTTCTGCAATATCTTCAATCAGTTTTGCTTTGTTAACTTGATATGGTATTTCTGTTACTATAATTTTATTTCTCCCTTTTTCTTCTTCTATCGTAGCCTTTGCTCTTACAATTATTCTTCCTCTTCCTGTTTCATAAGCCTGTTTTATCCCATCTTTTCCAAGTATAATCCCTGCAGTTGGAAAATCAGGACCTTTTATTTTAGTCATAAGTTCCTTTATAGTTACATCTGGGTTATCAATAAGCATAATAGTACCATCAATAACCTCTGTAAGATTATGTGGAGGTATATTGGTTGCCATACCTACTGCTATACCTGAGGAACCATTAACAAGTAGATTTGGAAATCTTGAAGGAAGAACCGATGGTTCTTTTTCACTTCCATCAAAATTATCTACAAAATCAATGGTATTTTTATTAATATCCCTCATCATTTCCATTGCAATTTTTGAAAGTTTTGCTTCTGTATAACGCATTGCAGCTGCACTATCGCCATCAACAGAACCAAAATTTCCATGTCCATCTACAAGCATATATCTTGTTGAAAAATCCTGTGCAAGTCTTACCATTGCATCATATACAGCGCTGTCTCCATGAGGATGATATTTACCTAAAACATCTCCAACGATTCTTGCACTTTTTCTATATTGTTTATCAGGGAAAAGTCCAAGTTCATGCATAGAATATAATATTCTCCTATGAACAGGCTTTAGACCATCCCTAACATCAGGTAGAGCTCTACCTACAATTACACTCATTGCATAATCTATATAGCATTTTCTCATTTCATCATTTATATCTACTGATTGAATTTTTTCATTCATCTCTTCCATAACTTCACCTCAAGTTAAATATCAAGATTTTGAACTTTTTTTGCATTTTGTATTATGAAATCACGCCTTGGTTCAACTTTATCTCCCATTAATATTGTAAATATCTGGTCAGCTTCTACTGCATCTTCAATATTAACTCTTAACATTTTTCTTGTTTTAGGATTCATTGTAGTTTCCCAAAGCTGTTCTGGATTCATTTCTCCAAGACCTTTATATCTTTGGATTGTTATATTATCTCTTCCTATTTCATCAAGTTTTCTTTCAAGCTCTCTATCATTATAAGCATAATAGTCTTTCTTATTTTTACTTATCTTATAAAGTGGCGGCTGGGCAATATATACATGTCCTTCTTCAATAAGCGGTCTCATATATCTATAAAAGAACGTTAAAAGTAAAGTTCTAATATGTGCACCGTCAACATCAGCATCCGTCATTATTATAATCCTGTCATATCTTATCTTACTCAAGTCAAATTCTTCATCTATTCCTGCACCAAAAGCTGTTATCATAGATCTTATTTCAGCATAAGATAGCACTTTATCAAGTCTTTGCTTTTCTACATTCATTATTTTTCCTCTAAGAGGAAGAATAGCCTGAAATCTTCTATCTCTTCCCTGTTTTGCAGAACCTCCAGCTGAATCCCCCTCAACGATGAATATCTCACATTGTTTTGGATCCTTTTCAGAACAATCTGCAAGCTTTCCAGGAAGAGCTGTATTTTCAAGGACACTTTTTCTTCTTGTAAGTTCTCTTGCTTTTCTTGCGGCTTCCCTTGCCCTTGAAGCCATTATACATTTATCTATTATTGATTTTGAAATTTGAGGATTTTCCTCTAAAAAAGCTGAAACTTTATCAGAAACAATCGAATCTACTATACCCCTAACCTCTGTATTACCAAGTTTTGTTTTAGTTTGTCCTTCAAATTGTGGGTTAGGAATTTTAACCGAAATAACAGCTGTAAGTCCTTCCCTTGTATCTTCTCCTGAAAGATTGCTTTCATTTTCCTTTATAAACCCATATTTTCTTGCGTAGTCATTTATTACTTTTGTAAGAGCAGTTTTAAATCCTGAAACATGAGTACCACCTTCTGTGGTATCTATATTATTTGCAAATGAAAAAATACTTTCATTATAACCATCGTTATACTGCATCGCAATTTCAACTATTATATCATCCTTATTACCTTTTATATATATAGGCTTTTCATTAATAACCTCTTTATTTCTATTAAGATAAGTAACAAATTCTCTAATTCCACCCTCGTAATGAAAAACCTCTGTTTTTCCAGACCTTTCATCTGAAAGGGTTATTTTTATTCCATCATTTAAAAATGCTAATTCTCTTATTCTTTGAGATAGAATTTCATAGTCAAACTCAAGGGTTTCAAAAATTTGATAATCTGGCTTAAAAGTTACAGTTGAACCTGTATCTTTAGTATTACCTATAACTTTAAGTTCTGTTACTGTTTTACCTCTTTCATATCTTTGATAATATATCTTTCCTTCATTTTTAACTTTAACCTCAAGCCATTCTGAAAGTGCATTTACAACAGAAGCACCAACGCCATGTAATCCTCCTGATACCTTATATCCTCCTCCACCAAACTTTCCTCCTGCATGAAGAACTGTAAATACTACTTCAACAGCAGGTTTATTTAACTTTGGATGTATTCCTATTGGTATACCTCTTCCATTATCAGTTACAGTAACTGAATTATCAGCATGTATTGTAACTGTTATCTCATCACATGTACCTTCTAATGCTTCATCTATTGCATTATCAAGTATTTCATAGACAAGATGATGAAGTCCTCTTGAACCAGTACTGCCTATATACATTCCTGGTCTTTTTCTAACTGCTTCTAGTCCTTCCAACACTTGTATTTGGCTAGCATCATATTTATTCTTTTCTTTTGCCATTTACTTCACCTCTCTTTTTATAGCTCATCTACAAATTCACTGCGTTTAGTAAGAGTAACCGAAGATATTGGAGAAAGATATATAACACTCTTTTTATTTTGTTCAGTTATAATAAAGGACTTCGGCTCTTCACAAGATATTCTTTTAATAAAACCTTCTTCTTCAGCTGTTTTTAAAAAATGTCTTGTGTCGTCATTTTTTGTAGAATTAATATCGAATATAGCAATAATTTCAGATAGTGGTATTACCACATTCTCTCCAAGATGTAAAAACATAGAATATTATCCTCCTTAAAAATCTTTCATCTTAATTTTCATGTCTGTTGCCTTGTAATTGTACCTTCTTTTACGCTGAATACAGACTTGTTATCAAAATGAAAAGCATTTATATCATTTAAAGTTGTACAAGTTAGAAATGTTTGAATGCTCTTAAAAGCACTCAAAAGATGCTTTTGTCTGTTAATATCCAGCTCTGACATAACATCATCAAGCAAAAGTACAGGATATTCTCCAACTTCTGCTTTTATTAATTCAAGTTCAGAAAGTTTTAGTGATAAAGCTGCTGATCTTTGCTGACCTTGTGAAGCAAAGATTCTCGCATCTATACCATTTATTTTAATTATAATATCATCTCTATGCGGACCTTTTAAAGTATAGCCTCTTTCTATATCTTTATCAATTTCATTTAAAAAATTGTTTAATAAATTTTTTTTAATCTGATCTTTATTTTCAAAATAAGTACCATCATGCTGATATAGTATTTCTATTTCTTCATCGCCGTTAGTTATTTTTCTATGAATTAATCTTGCAATCATTGAAAGCTTTTTTATAAATTCATGCCTTGCCTCAACAATAAAACTTCCATATTCAGCAAGTTGCTCACTAAAAATCTCTAATTCAGCTTTTAATGAAGATTTATTACTAACTGATTTTAAAAGATTATTTCTTTGTAGAAGTACACGATTATACTGCATCAATGCATGATGATATTTGGGCCTTATTTGGTTTAACTCATTATCAATAAACTTTCTTCTAACAGATGGGCCTTCTTTTAAAAGTTTTAAATCTTCTGGAGAGAATATTACTACGTTTAAAATACCTAAAGCATCTGACAGTTTAATATTTTTTGAACCGTTGATTCTTACACCTTTTTTATCTTGACTATTTATAAGTATCTCAATTTTTGTGGTATTATTTTGCTTTTTTATTTCTGTTTTTATATATGCTTTATCATTTCCCCATCTTATTAGTTCCCTGTCTTTAAAGGTTCTATAAGATTTTAAACTACCTGAATAATATATTGCTTCAACAATATTCGTCTTACCTTGAGCATTTTCTCCAACAATTACATTAAGTCCATTTATTGGTCTTAATGTAATATTGCTGTAATTTCTAAAATTAATTAGTTCAAGGGATTCTATATGCATATTACTTCTCCTCGACCCTTACAATTTCGAAAGAACCAACATCATTAACAGACACTATATCCTTTGGATATATTTTTTTTCCTCTTTGAGTTACCACTTCTCCATTTACTTTAACATCACCATTTTTTATAATAAGTTTTGCATCAGAACCTAAACCTACTATTCCTGCCCATTTTAACAGTTGATCAAGTTTTATATATTCTGTTTTTATTTCTATTTTTTTCATAAACAACCTCCGATTTTTAACTATACAAAACCACCTGTAATCAGGTGGTTAATATAATTATAGTCTAACAGGAAGCACAAGGTAAATATAATTATTTGAATCACATTTTTTTACTACACAAGGACTCACATTAGTAGTAAATTCAAGATATATTTCCTCTGAATCTATTACCCTTAGAACATCAAGAAAATATTTTGAATTAAAAGCTATTTTAATTTCATCGCCTTCAAGTTCAACATCTACTTCTTCATATACCTTTCCTATTTGTGAATTAGAAGTTATTATCATTTTATCTTGACTAATATCAAATTTAATTAAATTAGTCTTTCCTTCCCTTGCAAGTAATGAAGCTCTTTCTATACTGTCAAGTAGTTCACCAGTCTTTACTTTTACTCTAAGCTTATATTCGTCAGGAACTATCTGTCTGTAGTTTATAAATTCTCCATCAAGAAGCCTTGATATAATCTTTGTATTATCAAGGGTAAATAAAATATGATTAGGTGTAAAGGTTATTTTAACAGTATCATCAGTAGGTTCAAGTATTTTTGATATTTCACTTAAAGTTTTACCTGGTATAACAGCACTTATATTTTCATAACTACCTATATTTTCACTTTTAAGTGCAAGTCTATATCCATCTAATGCAACAAAATTTAACGTTCCATCTTTTATTTCAAAAAGTATACCAGTTAATATAGGTCTTGTTTCATCTGGTGCTATTGCAAAAATTGTTTGTCTAATCATATTTTTTAATAAATCCTGAGATAATTCGTACATTATATTTTCATTTATTGAAGGTAATGATGGAAATTCTTCTGGATTACTTCCTATCAATGTAAATTCTGATTTTTGGCATTTAATTAGTATGTTATTTTCTTCCATTTTCATACTTATCATATCATTAGGAAGCTTTCTTATTAATTCTGCTAAAAGTTTTGAATTTAAAACAGTTGCTCCATTTTTGTTAATGTTTGCATTTATATAAGTTTCTATACCAAGGTCAAGATCTGTTGCTGTAAGGATAACTTTATTATCTTTAGCTTTTATTAGTATTCCCTCAAGTATAGGATAAGTTGTTTTATTTGAAGCCGCTCTTTGAACTGTATTAATTGCGTTTTCAAGTAATTCTTTTTCACAAGTAAACCACATTTTAATACCTCCTAAATAATCCACAAAGGATAATTATAATAAAAAAGAGAGAATATATATTTATATTTTAGTAGTAATAGTAATAGTAGCTGTGAAATTGTGAATAACTTTTAAAAGCTTTTGTTTTTAAGAAACGATTCAAAAAATAATTGTGGATAAGATGTTTACTTAAGAGCACACTTTATCCACATTGTTATTGCTATATATTTAAAAAAAAATATATCCACAGCTTATTCAAAAAGTTATTTACATTTGTTTATTATTTTTTTTATTATTTTTGTTGTATTTTTTTTGTAAGTTCATCTATGGTATCTTTAAGTGCAGGATCTGTTTCAAGGCTTTCTGTTATTTTTTCAAAGGCATGTATTACTGTTGTATGGTCTCTTCCTCCAAATTCTTCTCCTATCTTTGGAAGTGATAAGTCTGTAAGCTTTCTTGAAAGATACATAGCAATCTGCCTTGGGTATGCAACATTTTTAGTTCTTCGTTTAGATTTAAAATCTTCGGCTCTCAAATTAAAATAACTTGATACAACATCTTGAATGAGCTCAATAGTAATTTGTTTAGAGTTTTTGTTAGATATAATGTCCTTTAGAGCCTCCGTTGCAAGATCAACAGATATTTCTTTATTTGCCAGTGATGAATATGCAACAACCCTAATTAATGCTCCTTCAAGTTCACGAATGTTAGATTGTATTTTATTTGCTATATAGACCATAACTTCGTTTGGAATGCTTAAATTTTCAACATCTGCTTTTTTCTTTAAAATAGCAATCCTTGTTTCAAAATCTGGAGGTTGAATGTCTGCAATAAGTCCCCATTCAAATCTTGAACGTAGCCTATCTTCTAATGTTGGAATTTCTTTTGGTGGTCTATCACTTGATATTATTATTTGTTTATTTGCTTCATATAGTGCGTTAAAGGTATGGAAAAACTCTTCTTGAGTTCTTTCTTTACCAGCAATAAACTGTATATCGTCAATTAAAAGAATGTCTACGTTTCTATATTTATTTCTAAATTCTATATTTTTATCATCCTTAATTGAGTTTATAAGTTCATTAGTAAATTTTTCAGAAGAGACATAAACTACTTTTGCGTTTGGATTAGTATTTAATACATAATGCCCTATAGCGTGCATAAGGTGAGTTTTACCAAGTCCAACTCCACCATATATAAAAAGAGGATTATAAGCTTTTGCTGGAGATTCTGCAACAGCAAGAGAAGCTGCATGGGCAAATCTATTACTATTTCCAACTACAAAAGAATCAAAAGTATATTTTGGATTTAACATTGAATTTGAAGTATCGTCTATAGTTTTTTCCTTTACATTTTCAGATGAATTTTTCTCAACGTTTTTAAATATATCATCTTCAGGAAGCACAATCTTAATATCGTAGTGTTTTGAAGAAGTAAGTTTGATTGCATTTGAAATAAGATCTTTGTATCTTGCTTCAAGTATATTCTTTGTAAATTCGTTAGGTGCTGCAAGAAATAAAGTTTCTTGGGTTAATTTTAATGGTTCAAGGCATTTTATCCATGTATTGAAGCCTATCTCTGAAAGTTCTGATTTAATGATATTAAGGACTTTTTGCCATAAATCAATAAGTTCAGTTCCCATGCAATTGCCTCCTCTTAAGTTGATAAATAAAAAATGTTTTTTATATAATTATCAACATTTTTTTATGTAAAAAAACCTATTATAAAAAATGTTGATAAAAATAAAAAAAGATATAAACAAGTATGTTAATATGTTAGTATTAAATATAAATTTAAAATTATCCACAAAGTAAAAATAACAAAATTAACAGGCAATAACTAATGAAAATACAAGAATAAAATTTAAAATATAACAATTTATACACAAACTTATCCACAAACTGTGAATAAGTTTAGTTATAAACAAAAAATTATTAGTTATTAACTGTGCATAAATATATTAACAAATAATTAAAATACAAGCAAGAGTTATCCACAAAAAACACATTAAATTATTAACAGTATTGTGGATTATGTATTTCTTGACAGTTTAAATACATAAATATATAATCTTTATAGTACTCTAATAATAATGATAAAAATCCATTAACATAGAAAATTGTAAAAGGGGGTGCGTTAGATGTTAAGAACATATCAGCCAAAGAAAAGACAAAGAAAGAAAGAACATGGATTTAGAAAGAGAATGAAAACCCGTTCAGGAAGACTTGTATTACAAAGAAGAAGAAGAAAAGGAAGAAAGAGATTAACAGCATAAGGCCGCATTTTAGTGGCCTTTTTGTGCAATTCATCCTTCTATGGAGTGGTATATTAATAATGAAAAAAGAAGAAAAAGTCAGAAAAAATGCACATTTTCGATATATATATAGAAAAGGAAAGGCTATAAACAATGATTTACTTGTTTTATATATAGTTAAAAATGGAAAAAATATAAATAGAGTGGGTATTTCTGTAAGTAAGAAGATTGGAAAAAGTGTAGTTAGGAATCGTGTAAAGAGACTTATAAGAGAGTGTTTTAGAAAAAACAAAGATAGTATTAAAAAGGGATATGATTTTATATTTATAGCAAGAAAAAAATCTGCTATGGCTAATTATTATGATATATATGATTCTGTAAAAAATCTTATTAATAAAGGTGGTTTATTAAAAGAAGGTGAAAAAGATGAAAAGAATATTGATTTTTCTAATTAAGATATATAGAAAATACTTTTCGCCTATGAAGCCACCAAGCTGTAGATTTTACCCAACTTGCTCCCAGTATGCAATTGAAGCTATAGAAAAATACGGGGCTATAAAGGGAAGTTTTTTAGCTATAAAAAGAATATTAAAATGTCATCCTTTTCATAAAGGAGGGTATGATCCTGTACCCTAAAAGGAGGTATAAATTTTGAATATACTGGTAAAGCCTTTAACAAGCTTTTTTGATCTTATAAATCAATTTGTTACAGGTATTGGAATAAAAAACCTTAGTTTAGCTTATTTTTTGGATATTTTTATATTTACTCTAATAATAAGATTCATAATACTTCCATTAACAATAAGTCAAACAAGATCATCAGTTAAGATGGGAGAATTACAGCCTAAATTAAAAGAGTTACAGGAAAAGTATAAAAATGATCCTCAAAAATTGCAGCAAAAACAAATGGAACTATATAAAGAAGCAGGAGTAAATCCGCTTGCTGGGTGTCTTCCAATTTTTATTCAATTTCCTATTTTTATTGCTATGTACTATGTAATTTATAATTTTAAAGGATTTGCAGGAGTGCCATTTCTTTGGGTTCCAAGTTTGAGTATGCCTGATAAATATATGATTTTACCTATTTTATCAGGATTAACTACTTTTTTATCAGGACTTATGATGCAACCAAAGACAGATGATCCTTCAGCTAAAACTCAAAAACAAATGAATATATTTATGTCTATATTTTTTGTTTACATAAGCTATAAATTTAGTGCAGCTCTTGTTTTATATTGGATAATTGGTAATATAATACAAATAACACAACAGTATTTTATAATAAATAGAATAAAGCATAAAGAAGAGGAAAAGCTTGTAAAATAAGGTGGTGTAAACCTATGAAATCTATAGAGATGGTGGGTAGAACTGTAGAGGAAGCGATAGATAATGGATTAAAGGTTTTAAGATTAACAAGAGATAAAGTAAAGGTTGAAGTTATTGATAAAGGTAATAAAGGTATCCTTGGGTTACTTGGAACTAAGCCTGCTAAAGTAATAATAACTGTTAAAGAAGATTATGAGGTAATAGCAAGAAAATTTTTAAGAGAATTACTTGATAAGTTGGGTATTAAATGTGAAATACATATAAAGGATGAGGATAATATACTCAAGGTAAATCTTGTTGGGCCTAAAATGGGAATTTTAATAGGGCATAGGGGAGAGACTCTTGATGCAATCCAATACCTTTTAAGTCTTGTTATAAATAAAAATAATGATGAAAATAGTTATAAAAAGGTAATTCTTGATACGGAAAACTATAGAAAAAAGAGAGAAGAAACTTTAGTTAAGCTTGCAAATAGGCTTGCTTATAAAGTAAAAAGGTATAACAAGAGCATAACATTGGAACCTATGAATCCTTATGAAAGACGAATAATCCATTCAGCTCTTCAAAATAATCCTTATGTAACGACTCACAGCGAAGGGGAAGAGCCCTATAGAAAAGTTGTTATTGAAGTTAAAAAATAAAAGATGGCCTGTATGAGAAAATCATACAGGCTTTTATGTGTTAAAATGATGTTTTTTGGTATAATAAAATAATAAATTATAAAAGATATAAAATAAATGAGGTGGAAAATAATGATTAATGAGGATACTATAGCTGCAATTTCTACTTCAGCTGGTGAAGGAGGAATTGGAATCGTAAGGATATCCGGAAGTAAAGCCCTTGAGATATTAGATAAGGTATTTGTAAGTCATAGAGGAAAAAGCGTTTTAAATATGAAAAGTTATAGTATGATGTATGGTTATATAAAGGATAAACAAAAAGATGAAATAATTGATGAAGTAATAGTAAGCTATATGAAAGCTCCTAATACCTATACAAGAGAAGATATTGTAGAAATTAACTGTCATGGGGGAGTAATTGCTGTTAAAAGAATATTGTCACTTGTTTTAAGTAATGGAGCAAGACTTGCAGATCCTGGAGAATTTACCAAAAGAGCATTTTTAAATGGAAGAATAGATTTATCCCAGGCAGAAGCAGTAATAGATATTATAAGGTCAAAAACTGATGAAAGTATGAGACTTGCAATCAATCAGGCTCAAGGTAAACTTTCAGTAAAAATAAGAAATATAAATGACAGACTTTTAAATATACTTGCTCATATTGAAGCTTCAGTTGATTTTCCAGAAGATGATATAGAAAAAATTATAACAAATAAATTAATAAGAGATGCAACAGAAATAGAAAAAGAAATGGATGTACTTATAAGAAATGCTGATACAGGAAAAATAATAAGAGAGGGGTTAAATACAATAATAGTTGGAAAGCCTAATGTTGGAAAATCCTCATTATTGAATATATTACTTCAAGAAAAAAGGGCAATAGTAACTGAAATACCTGGTACTACAAGGGATATAATAGAAGAATATATAAACATCAAAGGTATACCTATAAAAATAATAGATACAGCTGGTATTAGAGAAACTAAGGATTTAGTTGAAAAAATTGGAGTAGAAAAGACTAAAGAGTATATAGATAGGGCAGATCTTGTTATATTTATGCTTGATGCAAGCAAAATTATAGAAAAAGAAGATTTAATTATAATGGATTTGATATCAGATAAACAAAAGATAATAGTTATAAATAAAATAGATGCTCCATCTAATCTTGATATTAGTTTGATTAAAGAAAAATTTAAAGATTCTCCTATTATTTTTGCATCTGTTAAGGAAGAAAAAGGTATTGATGAAATTAAAAATAATATTGTAGAACTTGTATATAAAGGAAAAGTTTTGGGAACAGATGTGTATGTAACAAATATAAGACATCAGGAAATACTTAAAAAGGCTAAAGAAAGTGTTAAAAATGGTATAGAAACTTTAAAATCAGGGTTGCCTATAGACTGTGCTTCTATTGATTTTAAAGATGCCTACTTAAAACTTGGAGAGATTACAGGAGATACTGTATCTGATGATGTTATAGATAGGATATTTTCTAATTTCTGCATTGGAAAATAAGAACTTGAGGTGAAAATTATGTATAAAGCTGGAAGTTATGATGTTATTGTTGTTGGGGCAGGTCATGCAGGATGTGAAGCTGCACTTGCCTGTGCAAGGCTTGGATGTAAAACCCTTGTTATAACTTTAAATCTTGATAGTATAGCATTAATGCCTTGTAATCCTGCAATTGGAGGTACTTCAAAAGGGCATCTTGTAAGAGAAATAGATGCACTTGGAGGTCAGATGGGAATAAATATTGATAAAACATTTATACAATCAAGAATGCTAAACACTGCTAAAGGACCTGCTGTACACTCATTAAGAGCTCAGGCAGATAAAAAGAAGTACCAATTGTTGATGAAACATACTTTAGAGAAGCAAGAAAACCTTGTTATCAAACAAGATGAAGTTATATCTTTAGATATTGAAAATGGAAAAATAAAAGGGCTTGAAACAAAAAATGGGGCTTATTTTGAATGTAAAACAGCTATACTTACAACAGGAACATATTTAAAAGGAAGAATAATTATAGGTGAAGTAAACTATAGTGGTGGCCCTAATGGGTTATTTCCTGCTAATGAATTATCTAAGAGTTTAAAGGAAAATGGGATAGAGCTTAGAAGATTTAAAACAGGTACTCCAGCAAGAGTCAATAAGAGAAGTATTGATTTTTCTAAAATGATTATACAGCCAGGAGACGAAAAGATAGTTCCGTTCTCATTTATATCTGGAAATATATATAGAGAACAAATACCTTGTTATCTTACATATACAACTGAAGAAACAAAAAAAATAATCCTTGAAAATATACATAGATCTCCTTTATATACTGGACAGATAGAAGGGGTAGGACCAAGGTATTGTCCATCAATTGAGGATAAAATAATGAAGTTTCCTGATAAAGAAAAGCATCAGGTATTTATTGAACCCGAGGGAGAAGATACTGAAGAGATGTATATACAGGGTATGTCAAGTTCATTACCAGAAGATGTTCAAATAAAAATGTATAGATCAATACCTGGGCTTGAAAATTGTGAAATATTAAGAACGGCTTATGCTATAGAATATGATTGTATTGATCCTACTCAGTTAAAATTATCCCTCGAACATAAAAATATTGAAGGTTTATTTTTTGCAGGACAGATTAATGGAAGTTCAGGCTATGAAGAAGCTGCTGCTCAAGGAATAATGGCTGGTATCAATGCAGCATTAAAGATTAAGAATTTAGAGCCATTTATACTTGATAGATCAGAGGCATATATAGGTGTATTAATTGATGATCTTGTTACAAAAGGTACAAATGAGCCTTATAGGATGATGACTTCAAGGGCAGAGTATAGACTACTATTAAGACAAGATAATGCTGATTTAAGACTTACTGAAAAAGGTTATAAAATTGGTATTGTAACAGAAGAGAGATACAATATATTTATGGAAAAGAAAATGAAAATACAAGAAGAATTAAAGAGAATCAAAAATTACATAATTCTTCCTACAAAAGAGAATAATGATATATTGAGACAAATAGGAAGTTCTGAAATTAAAAGTGGTATATCTATGTATGAACTTTTAAAGAGACCTGAAATGAATTATAGTGTAACTAAAGCCTTGGATAAGGATAGGCCTGAGCTTAATGATGAAATTTTTGAAGAAGTTGAAATTGAAACAAAATACGAAGGATATATAGAAAAGCAAATGCAACAGGTTGAGCAGTTTAAAAAACTTGAAGTAAAAAAAATACCAAAATATATTGATTACAATGAAATAAGTGGACTAAGGATTGAAGCAAAGCAAAAATTATCAAAAATAAAGCCAGAGAATATAGGACAGGCATCAAGAATATCAGGTGTATCCCCAGCCGATATATCAGTTTTACTTGTATATATAGAACAGGTGAGAAGAAAAAAAGGAGAGTAATTTATGGATTGTAAACAGCTATTGGTAAATGGTTGTAAATTATACAATATTGATATTGATCAAATACAAATTGAAAAATTTATTGCTTATAAAGAAATTCTAAAGGAATGGAATGAAAAAATTAATTTAACTGCTATTGTTGACGATGAAGGTATTGTAAAAAAACATTTCTTAGATTCTATATCTATTATAAGTTCTAATGTTATAAAAGAAAATTGTAGCATTATAGATATTGGTACGGGAGCAGGTTTTCCAGGTGTACCTTTAAAGATTATAATGCCTTCATTAAAGATTGTACTTTTGGATTCTTTGAATAAAAGAATAAAATTTTTGAATGAGGTTATAAAAGAGCTTGGATTAAATGATATTGAAGCAATACATGGGAGAGCAGAGGAAATAGCAAAAGATATTAAGTATAGGGAAAGCTTTGATATTGCAACGGCAAGAGCTGTTGCAAACCTTACTATGCTTTCAGAATATTGTATACCTTATGTTAAAGTTGGTGGGTATTTTATTGCTATGAAAGGGCCTTCATCAGTTGATGAGATAAATGAGAGTAAAAATGCTATTGGAACCCTTGGAGGAAAAATTAAAGATGTCATTGATACAAAAATATATGAAGAGGACATAAATCATAAATTAGTTATTGTCGAAAAAATAAAAATCACTGAAAAAAAATATCCAAGAAAATCGTCGCAAATTGAGAAAAAACCGATATTATGACGAATAATTAATATTTAGAAATAAAAATATGAATAAATATGTTGTATAATTTATGATAAAATATAGCAGGAAAAGAAGAAAAAATATAGAAATAAACAATAAGCAATTTTAAAAGGGATGGTGGAGATGCAAGCTGAAAGAGAAATAATTAATATACCTATTAATATGATAAAACAAAATATTTACCAGCCAAGAAAACAATTTGACTCAAATTCGCTTATTGAATTGTCAGAATCGATTAAAGAATATGGAGTATTACAGCCTATTAGTGTAAGAAAAAGGGATGATAAATATTATGAGCTTGTTGCTGGTGAAAGAAGACTTAGGGCATCCCAGCTTGCCGGTCTTGAAAAAATCCCTGCAATTGTCGTAGATGTAGATGATAGTGAATCGGCTATACTTGCTTTAATTGAAAACCTTCAGAGAGAAGATTTGAACTATATCGAAGAAGCTGAAGGATACTACAACATAATAAAAGAAATGGGAATAACACAAGAAGAGTTATCAAAAAAAATAGGTAAAAAACAATCAACTATTGCAAATAAAATTAGACTATTAAAACTTTCATCTACAATTAAAGAAAGGCTTATAAAAGAAGGGCTTACTGAGAGACATGCAAGGGCATTATTAAAAATACCTGATGAAAAAATTCAAAACAGAATTATTGATGAAGTAGTTAAAAAGAATTTGAATGTGAAAAAAACAGAAGAACTAATAGAAAAAGAAATTAGTAAAAATAATAAAGACATTGAGAATAAAAGTGATAATAAAAATAAAATGAAGTGGGCAATAAATCCAAGAATTATAACAAATACAATTAAGCAAATTATGAGTAAAAACGGTATCAATGCTGAATATAGGCATAAAGAAGAAGAAGATTATATGGAAATAATAGTTAGGATATCGAAACGATAATTTAAAATTATTTAATTTTATTAGCAAACATATTTTGATATAAATTATTTTTTAGAAAGAAAAGAAGAAAAATAATATTTTTATTTACAAATAGGAACTTTTATGAAAATTGTAAGACTAAAAACATAAAAGTTCCTATTTTTTTAGGTTCTATGTCAATAGTTGGGGTGGGCATTTTATTCAAATGCCTGCCCTTGCTAATTTTCAAGAAGTTTTAACGAATTAAAGAAAGTGAATCAAAAATTCTCTAAAAATGGGCATAACAAAAAGACCAAACTAATGTTGGTTTTTGAAAAATAGAGTACAGTAATCAATTACTTGCAACAATGCAGAATTCTATTTCTAAACCTGTTAAAATTTCTGAACCCAAACGCATTTCTTTTAATAACTTTAATCTTGTTGTTAAAACCTTCAACACATCCATTCGTATAAGGAACATCAAAGGAATTAACTATTTCCTTAAACCACCTGCTTAAAGTTTCTGCACATGAAATATATTCTTTTATACCGCTTTTTCTTGCTATCTCAATCCATTCCTTTAGTAATATTTTTGCTTCAGAAGCAGACCTTGCATCTGAAATTTTGTAAAAGGATTCCTTAAGGTAATGGGCATGTCTTAATTCATCATTGTATAAAAGCATAATTTCAAGTTGTCTCTTAGAGTCTTCATCTAAGGAATCTTTTCTAGCAAGAATGAGTTTTCGACTTTTTTTGTAATATCGCCTTAGTTTCTTATCCATATTCTTTTGAATGCGCTTTCTAACGTTTTCTATAGCCCAGGTGTTGTAGCGCATAAAGTGGAACTTATCTATGATGATAGTTGCATTTTTAAAGTATGTTTTAGCAATGTCAGCATATTGACTCCACATATCAATAACTACATATTTTACCTTATCCCTGTTTTTAAAATTTCTAAAGTAATCCGAAAGGATATGAAATCGTCTATCTTTAATAATATCAATTACTTTATGATTAACAGGATCAACTAATATACAGTGATATTTTGAGCCACCAGAATTACCTTTAAATTCATCAATAGATATAACTTCAGGCAAAGAATACGCAGTATAACTAACAGTATCAAAAATGCGTTTTACAGTATGGGTGGAAACATTGGCTTTTAAGGAAACATGCTTCATGCTATTAACATTAGATAGTTCGTTAATTATGAAGAAAGATAAGCGGTTTGTCATTCTATGATAGCGTGGAAGAAAATCTAGCTTTTCATAAAAGCGCTTACCGCATTCTGAGCATACTAATCTCCTTTTTCTAAGAATGATAAAAGTTTTTTTAAACTGAATGGGTACATCTTTAATTCTTTGTTTTCTGTAATCATGAACTTTAGATGTAGTATAGCCACAAACTGGACAAACATGTGGTTTCTTTTTAGTTTCAACAAATATCTCAATAAAATCATCTTTATTAACAACGTTTTTTACAAAAACATCTTTTAAGTTTAGTAAATTGTTGATAAAATTATACTTAAGCACTTTATTGGATGCCTCCTTTCTAAAATTTTGTTTTGGTTAATTTTATTTTAGCAAAGTTGGCATCTGAATAAAGTGCTTTTTTCTATTTAAATAAAAATGTTGAGGTTTACCACCCCAACATTTATTATAGAACCTTTTTTTATAATAAAATAAGGAAAATCTTTAAAAATTTGCTTTAGATTATATTAGGTTAGTTATATTTTATTAAATAAAAGAAGAATACCTATAATTATAAATGCTATTGATGATGCTAATTGAATAATATAAGGAGGTATGTATTTATTTATTATTGATCCAAGGAGTACCCCAAGTAACGATGAACAAACTAATGCAAGGGATGAGCCGATAAATACGGAAAGTTTAGAATGGTACTCTGCAGAAAGAAGCATTGTAGTTATTTGAGTTTTGTCGCCTAATTCGGCAATGAAAACAAGAATAAATGTTGTTAATATTATTTTTAACATAAAATCCTCCAAAAGTATTTAATAATAAAACATGTTACTGTAAAATATATATTAGGCTTTATATAAAAATATACAGGGAGGTGATAAGAATGGGAAAAATAATTTCTATATTTAATCAAAAGGGAGGAGTAGGGAAGACTACTACTAATATAAATTTATCTGCATATTTAGCTTCAATGGGAAAAAAAATATTAACTTTAGATATAGATCCTCAAGGAAATACAACAAGTGGAATTGGAATAGAAAAAAGAAAGCTTGAAAATTCGATATATGATGTAATTATGGGACTTCCTGCCGAAAAAGCTATTATAAAAACTAAAATTAAAGATTTAGATATAATTCCATCGAATGTTGAATTGGCAGGTGCTGAAATTGAGTTATCAACAAAAACAAATAGAGAAAAGAGAATAAAAGATGCATTAGAAAGTATAAAAAGTAAATATGATTATATATTAATTGATTGTCCACCTTCTCTTGGATTATTAAGTATAAACGCATTAACTGCTTCTAATAGTGTATTAATACCTATTCAATGTGAATATTACGCTCTTGAAGGCGTTGGGCATCTAATGAGTACAATACAGTTAGTTAAAAAGAGTTTAAATAAAGATATATATATACAAGGTGTTATAATGAGTATGTTTGATGGAAGGACTAATTTATCAATTGAGGTAGTTGAAGAAGTTAAAAAATACTTTAAAGGGAAGGTTTATACTACTATAATTCCAAGAAATATAAAGCTTGCTGAGGCTCCAAGTTATGGTATGCCAATAATGTTATATGATAAAAACTCAAAAGGTGCTGAAGCGTATAAAAAACTTGCTGAAGAATTTTTAGAATATGATGAAGGAGATGAATAGAGTTGAGCACTAAGAAAAGTGCTTTAGGAAGAGGATTAGGAGCATTAATTCCTGAAATTAATGATAATAAAGCATCAGAAAACAATATTAATGAGATAGATATAAATGAAATAATGCCTAATGAAAATCAACCAAGAAAAAAGTTTGACGATGAGAATATTAAGGATCTTGCGGAGTCAATTAGAGAGCATGGCATTATACAACCTATTCTTGTAAGAAAAGAAGGAGAATATTATAAAATCGTTGCCGGAGAAAGAAGATGGAGAGCAGCTAGAATTGCAGGATTAAAGAAAATTCCTGTTATAATAAAAGATATGACAGATAAAGAAATGATGGAAATATCTTTAATAGAAAATCTTCAAAGAGAAGATTTAAATCCTATAGAAGAAGCTCTTGCATATAAGAGATTAATGGAAGAATTTAATTTAACACAAGAGCAAATTGCAATAAGAGTTGGAAAATCAAGACCTGTTATTACAAATTCATTAAGGCTATTAAATCTTGACAAGAAAGTTATTGATTATATAATAGAAAGTAAACTTTCTGAAGGTCATGGAAGGATATTAGCATCTATTGAAAATAAACAGCTTCAGGTTGAGATAGCAAAAAAAATAATTGAAGATGGATTAAATGTAAGGCAAACTGAAAAAATAATACAAAACATAAAGAATAATAAAACAAAAAAGATTAAAAACAAAAAAGAAGATTCTTATATTAAAGATATACAGGAAAAACTTATGAATCACCTTGGTACAAAAGTAAATATTAGTACAAAAAGAAAAAAAGGTGTTATTGAAATCGAATATTACTCAAAAGAAGATTTAGAAAGGATATTAGAATTATTCAATATATAATGTTTCACGTGAAACATTTGATTTAAATTATGAGGAGATGATATAGCTGTGATATTGTCTATTCTTAATCAATATCAATCCATAATATATATAGTGGTTCTGATTTTTGTTATAATACTATTAATAATTGAAATACTAAATAGAATTGAATTAAATAGAATAGAGAAAAAATATAGAAAATTGATGAAAGGTTCTACTGGTAAAAATATTGAAGAAATGCTCTTTGAATATAAAAAGAATGTTGAAGAAGCTATTGAAACAGTAAAAAATATTAAAGATGATTATAATGATATTAATGAAAGATTAAAAGGATGTGTTCAAAAAGTTTCAATAGTAAGATACAGAGCATTTGATGATGTTGGAAGTGATTTAAGCTTTTCCATAGCATTATTAAACGATAAAAATAATGGAATAGTTTTAACTGGTATATATGGAAGAAATGAATGTACAACCTTTGCAAAGCCAATAGAAAATGGAATATCAAAGTATGATCTTTCAGATGAAGAAAAAATGGCACTAAAAGAAGCTATGTCAAAATGAAAGTTTTGAATAAAAAACATCCTCCTTCAAATACTAATCTAAAGGAGGATGTTTTTATGATTGTAAGCGTTGATAATAATTTAGTAGATTTAAAGAAATTCCTCATAAAGAATGGAATTGAAGTTTATAACATAAGTGACGGGGTTGTTTCTGATGCATATATATATTCTATGAAAAATAACGATATTTTAAAATTTTATAATTCAATTCATGGAAAAGGTGAAGGCTCATTAATTATAAATGCTGATGGTAAGAGTTTTCAAGACATACTATATTTCTTAAATCATAGGGTATATTCATCTTTATTTTGAATATACCCTAATTTTGTATTTATTTTTTTTAGTGCTGAAAAAAGGCTTAAAGATATTACATCAGCAAGTTGCATTACAAGGTAAAGCCTTGTACTTTGTAAAACTATATATTCCATAAAGCCGGAAGTATTAACTATACCAGTTATACTAATATCACCAACAGGTGTAAGGTTTTTGTTTACTCCAGCTCCAGGATATAAAGGTCCTTTAATAAGATTTATTTTTCCAACATTCTCAATTTTACCTAATGAAGCATCGACTGCAATAATTAAAGGTTTATTAAAAGATGAGTAAATATTATTTATAGTTGGCTCAAGATTTTTTGCGTGGATAGGCTCTTTAAGTGTACCTAATACATGTATATATGATTTTTTAATAAGTTTTGAAAGCTTTTCGCCAACTAAAGGCCCAAGACAATCACCAGTTGAACGATCAGTACCTATGCACAGAATAATAATATTATTAAAATCATAATTAATGTTTATTAGTAAATTCATAATCTCTTTTGACATTAAAAATATTGACTCAGGTTTAGTTCCATCTACAGAAAAGTAAAGAGGTCCATTTTTTAGCATAAAAAAACCTCCCTTTTGATTATATAAAAAGTTTATCCAAAAGAGAGGATAATTATTCTAAATTTTACAGTACATTCGATTTGTTTAATATTTTATAAAATACTAAGAGAAATAATAAATATAACATTCCAATAAATCCATGAGACATAATTCCAATGAATATTGCTGCAAGAACAGCAATAGGTTTAAGCCCAAGAGATGAAGAAACTATTTTAGGTTCAAGTATCTGTCTTAAAACTGTTACAATTATATATAGCAATAATATGCTAAAACAAATAGCATACTTTTTTGAAAAGAAGTAAAAAAGAGCAACTGAAAAATATATTATGCCAATTCCTATAATAGGAAGCAGATCACATATTGCACTTATAATACTAAGGGACAATGCATATCTTATCTTAAGTATTGAAAATCCAATTAAAGTTTCTATAAATGTTAAGAATACAATAAAAGTATAAGCTTTTATATAGCCACTAAACATCTTATTTCCTTCGTTCCAAATCATAACAACTTTATCTTTAGTTTTATCGGAAAATATAGATAAAAACCTACTTTGCATAAGTGCTAAATCAATAGAAAATAAATAAGTTCCAATTAGTGTTATAAATATGATTAGAAAAACCTTTGGAAGTTTAATTGCAAAGGATACAGATGTTTTAAGTATTGTAACGGTTATAGAATATGCATTTGATAATAATGATATAATTTCATCTTTAAATCTATTCACATATTCAGGGCTAATCTGCGAAAAATATTGTTCATATTTATTTATGTAAACTTGAGAAATATTTATTATATTATTTATATCAGGTAGATTATTTAGTATATCTCTAATTTCTATAGATATTTTAAAAATTATTAAAACAATTATAAATAATATAATGGTAAATATAATGATAGTTGACAGTAGTGAAGAAATGTTAAGACTTATTTTCAGCCTTTTATTTAAAAAAATGGTAATGGGTTTAATCCATAATGCAATTATAAAAGCTAATACAAATGGAAGAGTATACGATAAAGTTGAAAAAAATAAAATAAAGAGCAAAGTATAAACAATAACAAAAATAGCTATATTTTTAACCTTTTTAATAAAAGCTTCAGTAAACATTTAATCACCTCTTTTGATATTATAACATAATTCTTTTACATATTGTTTTTTTTAATTACTTTTATATAATATTGTATAATAATTAAAAGTGATTGTGTTAAGTAAATATGAAAAAATAGCGTAGCTACACGTATAATTACACAAAATTACACAGTTTTTTTATGTAATCTAAATTAATAAAATTTGATAATACTGGATTTATCAAAAAAAGGCATGCCGAAGGCACCTACTTAAAACTTAAAATGTAGGTGTGTTAAGAATATATGGTTTATTTGAGAATTAAGCAGACAGAAGCCAGTTATTAATATTTTTTTCATCAACTAAAATACCAGCAACTTGTGCAGGAGTTAGATTGTTTAAAGAATAGTGAGGTCTTAAAAAATTATAATGGAAAATAAACATTGCTATTAGAGTGTTTGCACTTTCAAATGATTTAAAACCTCTTTTACGTTTATACCAGTCTTTAAATGTATCATTAAAAGCTTCTAGCAAGTTGTTGGATATATCATCTTTAAATGATTGAACTTTTATGTGTTTTGAAGAATTAAAAATAGTTTTAGTAGCAAGATTATATGAGCCTAATCTATCGGTCACAATAGCCGATGGACATCCAAACTTACTTGCAGATTTAAACAAGGAAAAAGCTTGAGAAGCATCTCTTGAAGGAGATAAATTAAAACCAAGAACCATTCTGGTTTCTGAATCTATAATTAACCAAAGATAATGTTTTTTACCATTAATAAAAACGACAGTTTCGTCGGCATGCCATTCATCAGATGCACTTAAATCAAGATTTTCAGTAAGTTTATTAGCTATACTTAGAAAAATTGGAGCAAATTTTTTTGCACCAAGATGCAATAGTTACATGAGAAACTTTGACATTGTAGGTTAGTTTAAAAAATTGAGATATTCTTCTTGTTGAAGAACCATTTAGATAATAGAGGTTAAGTGCAGTAAGAATTAAAAATAATGGAAATCTCATTCTTTTAAAATCTGTCTTTCCTTTAATTAATTCACAAGATGCAGAGGGTATATTAATAGGTTTTGCAACATAAATAGAATGACCACATTTTTTAGAGTTGCAAGTATAATGGGAATAGTACTCATAATCATGGTGCAAATAAGTACCACTACCACAAACAGGACAACGAGGATACCCTCTCAATACACGATTTTCTTACCCTTATAATCTTCAAGAGTAAACTGACGTCTACAGTCTTTACATTGATATTTTTGATTACCTGCTTTGTCTTTCCCAAAGCGATAGAGATTTTGACTATGGCATCTTGGACATGAAATTTTATTCAATGACTTGCACATAATTTCATCTCTCCTTCGGAGGTATTTTGTTTTTCGCTATATATAAGATAACTCAAAGGAGAGATGAAATTCAAATATCATATAACTTAACAAAACTTTAAAAGTTTACAGGAGGTTATTATGAAGGGAAAATACAAAAAAGAAGATATAATAAGGATTATTGATGAGGAAGGAATAGAATTTATCTATCTTCAGTTTACAGATATTCTTGGTGTTATGAAGAATGTAGCAATTCCTGCTCAAGAGATATCAAAGGCATTAAATAATGAAGTTGCTTTTGATGGTTCCTGTGTAGATGGATTTGTGAGGATGGAAGAGTCAGATATGTATTTAAGACCGGATATTGATACATTTTGTATATATCCATGGGGTGGAGCTTTTGGAAGAGAAGCAAGATTTATTTGTGATGTTTATAATCCTGATGGTACTCCTTTTGAGGGCGATCCAAGATTTATATTAAAAAAAGTTTGTAAAGAAGCAGAAGATATGGGATATAAAATGTACATAGGACCTGAGTGTGAATTCTTTTTATTTCATACTGATGATAGAGGAAAACCTACGCTAATAACACATGATGATGCAGGATATTTTGATCTTGCTCCAATTGATTTAGGAGAAAATGCAAGAAGAGATATGGTTATGACACTTAAAAAAATGGGATTTGATATAGAAGCATCTCATCATGAGATAGCTCCTGGTCAGCATGAAATTGATTTTAAATTTGAAGAAGCACTATATGCAGCTGATAAAATAATGACCTTTAAATCAGTTATAAAGATTGTGGCAAAAAATCATGGCCTTCATGCTACTTTTATGCCCAAACCTATAAATGGCATACCTGGTTCAGGAATGCATATAAATCAAGCACTCTATAGTAATAAGAATAATAAAAATGTTTTTTATGATGAACTTGACAAATATAAATTATCCAAAATAGCATATAACTACCTTGGAGGACTTATAAAACACGCCAAATCTATATGTGCAATAACTAATCCAACAGTTAATAGCTACAAAAGACTTATCTCAGGCTATGAAGCACCTGTTTACATAACATGGTCTTCAAGAAATACGAGTCCTTTAATAAGAGTTCCTATAAGCAAAGAAGAAAATACAAGGTTTGAATTAAGAAGTCCAGATCCATCATGTAATCCATATCTTGCATTGGCAGTGATACTAAAGGCAGGTATTGATGGTATTAAAAATAATATTATGCCACCAAAAAATATTGATAAGACTATTAATGATATGGATGAAGAATATAGGGATAAAAATTTAGTAGAATCTCTACCGCAATCGCTAAATGAAGCAATTAATTTTTTATGTGATGATGAAGTTATAAAGGGGGCACTAGGTAAGCATATATTTGAAAGATTTGTTGAAGCTAAAAAAATAGAATGGGAAGAGTATAATAAGAGCATATCTTCTTGGGAGATAGAAAAGTATCTAACAAGGTTTTAGGAGCAGATTATGTTACGGCTTAGAATTATTTTAGGAGATAACGATGAAAGTTTTATTTTAAGCACGTCGTCTCTTTTAAAAAGCCTTGGATATAATGTTATTGATACAGATACTTCGGGAACAGCTTTAATAAGAAAAATAAGGACTTTAAAACCAGACGCTGTACTTGTCGATGTAAATATAAAAGGTATATCAGGCTTTGAAATAAGCAACATAGTTGAGGGAGAAGGAATTTGCCCTTGTATTATAACTCTTAAAACAAATCCTTCAGAATATGCAGTAAAGCTTCAACAAAAACTAATATATGCATATTTGCAGAAACCTCTTAACGTATCTAATATTGAATATGTAATTGATAATGCATACGTAAACTTTAAAAAGATATTAGAGCTTAATTCTAAAATAAATGAAAGAAAGATAATTGAGAAAGCAAAGGGGTTACTTATGTCAAAATATAACATGAGTGAAGAAAAAGCCTATGAATATATGAGAAAAAAGAGTATGGATAAATCAACAAGTATGTATAAAATAGCCCTTGCAATAATTGATATAATAAATAAAAAATAAATTAATATTTTAAATAGTTTACGATATCATATTGAATTTTTCTATAATTAATATGTTTTATTTCTTTTTTGCTATATTTAAAATATATGAATTAAGGAGGGATTGATTTGAAAAAAATTGATTGTAGAGGATTGGCATGTCCTAAACCTGTTATAATGACCAAAAAAGAATTGGAAAGCATGGAATCAGGAGAGCTTGAAGTTATTGTTGATAATGAGGCTGCAAAAGAAAATGTATCTAAACTTGCAAAAAACATGGGGCTAAACTTTGAAGTTTTCAATGAAGACAAACTATTTCATATAGTTATAAAGAAAGATTTTACAAGCTGTGATTGTAAAATAGAAACTGAAAGCGAAAAAATAGTGATACTTGTTAGCAGTGATAGATTTGGATCAGGTGATGATAAACTTGGTGCTGCACTAATGAAAAGTTATTTGTATGCTTTAACTGAATCTGAAATAAAGCCAAAAACTATGATTTTTGTAAATGGTGGTGCAAGGCTTACAATTGAAGGCTCTGATGTTTTAGAAAGTATTAAAACTTTAGAAAGCAGTGGAGTAGAGATATTAGTATGTGGAACTTGTCTTGATTTTTATGGTATTAAAGATAAGCTTGCTGTTGGAAATATCACTAATATGTATACCATCGTTGAAAAAATGAATTCTGCCTCAAATACAATAAAATTATAGTGATTTATATGAATGAATATGGTTTAATTACTTTTGAAAGTGTAAACTTTGCAATGCAGGCAGAAGCAGTACTTAAGGGTGAAAATATATATCATCAGATAATTCCAACACCAAGAGAAATTACATTAAGTTGTGGACTTTCCATACGGTTTTCTGTTGATAATGTTAATAATATTAAAACCCTTGTGAATGAAAATAGGATAAAGATTAAAAAAATATATATTGTAAAAGGGACAGGCAATAATAGAACAATTGAATCTTTAGAATAACAGAATTTTATTCTGTTATTTTTTATTGTTTTAAAATATAAAAATAGGATATAATCATAATGAAAAAGGGGGGATTTTGTGGATAATAGTTTTTTTAATTTTAATGATAAACTTTTGATAAATTATGCAACCAGTTTATTAAAAACAGTCGTAATTTTTATATTAATTAAAATTACAATAAGTTTGGGCAATAAGCTTATAAGTAGATTCTTTAATAAACAAAAGCAGTCTAAATTTGGAATTAACGATAAGAAAGCAGATACATTAAGTGAGTTATCAAAGAGCATATTAAGATATGTTATGTATTTTATTGGTGTTGTATGGATATTAGAAACATTAGGGCTTAGTATAAAAACTGTTATTGCAGTAACGAGTGTTGCAGGAGTAGCTGTAGGCTTTGGAGCACAAAATTTTGTTAAAGATGTGATATCTGGATTTTTTATATTATTTGAAGATCAATTTGCTGTAGGAGATTATGTTGAAATAAATGGCCTTTCTGGATTTGTTGAGACATTAGGAATTAGGGTTACAAAGCTTAGAGATTTTTCAGGAGATCTTCATATAATACCAAACGGAAGTATAGCGATAGTTACAAATAAATCAAGAGGAAATATGAGAGCTCTTGTAGATATTACAATATCTTATGAAGAGGATATTGACAGAGCAATAGATATTATTAAAATGGTAAATGATGAAATGAAAAAAGAGTTTAAAGAGATAGTAGAAGGCCCAAGCGTGTTAGGAGTTACAAATTTTAGTGATTTTGGTGCTACTATAAGGGTAATTGCAAAGACGCAGCCAATGAAACAATGGGGTATTGAAATGGAGCTTAGAAAAAGAATAAAAAATGCACTTGATAAAAATAACATTGCTATACCAATTCCAAAAAGGATTATCATGGATTACAAAAAGGGGGAGAAAGATGGTAACAAATTTTAGCCTTGGAGATGTAGTTCAAACAAAAAAAGAGCATCCCTGTGGAAGTAATCAATGGGAAGTAATAAGGCTTGGAGCTGATATAAAAATAAAATGCTTAGGTTGTGGAAGAATTGTAATGCTTCCAAGGCCAAAGTTTGAAAAGTCAGTAAAAAAAATAGTTAAAAAAGCTAATGAAAATGAGAACAATAATATTGCTCATCAATGAGAATTATGATAAAATAGGAATGTTGTAATCCCTGCTCACAGCGTGTGAGCCGTTAGTCCAGAGGGAGGAGGTGAACGTCATGAAAAAATATGAAACTCTATATATCATAGCACCTACTTTAAATGAAGAAGAAGTTAAAGGCGTTATAGAAAAGGTAAAAGGTGTTGTTGAAAATGGTGGAGGAGTAGTTGAAAATATTGATGAGTGGGGTAAGAGAAGACTTGCCTACGAAATCAATAAGGTAAACGAAGGCTACTATGTATTAATGAATTTCAGTGCAAATAACGAATTACCTAAAGAATTAGACAGAGTTTTAAGAATCTCCGACAATATTATTAGGCACATCATTGTTAAACTTGATTAATAATAAGGTGGTGTAACAATGAATAAAGTTATATTAATAGGCAGACTTACTCGTGATCCAGAGCTAAAATTTACAGCGGGATCGGGGATTGCTGTGGCCACCTTTACTTTAGCAGTTGATAGAAATTATACTAGCCAAAGTGGTCAAAGGGAAACTGACTTTATTCCAATTGTTTGTTGGAGAAAACTTGCTGAAACAGTTGCAAACAACCTTTCAAAGGGTAGGCTTGTTGCTGTATCAGGTTCTATTCAGACGAGAAAATATACTGCACAGGATGGAACTAATAGGTATATAACTGAGGTTATAGCAGATACAGTGCAGTTTTTAGATAGGCCTAAGGATGGAGGTTCTACTCAAAAAACTGATATTTTAAGTGAAGATCATGATATTGAAGATACGGGTTTCTTCCCAGTAGAAACGAATGATGATATTCCATTCTAATTCTTTAAGGTAAGGAGGGATAAGATGTCAAATGTAAAGAAGAATCCAAAGCAAAGAAAAGCAAAAAAGAGAGTTTGCACATTTTGCATGGATAAAGCTGAAGTTATAGATTACAAAGACGTAGCAAAACTTAAAAAATATATAACAGAAAGAGGCAAGATTCTTCCAAGAAGAATATCAGGAAATTGTGCAAAGCATCAAAGAGAGCTTACAATAGCTATAAAAAGAGCAAGAAATATTGCCTTGTTACCATATACAACAGAATAATAAATAAAAAAGTGCCATTGGCACTTTTTTATTTATTATTTTACTATCTTGATAATTTCTTTGCTATGTTGTAGCATTACATTAAAAGGTATTTATATAGTTATTTAAACATGGTTGGGGGTTGAATTATATGAATAATGAAGATTTTGATATAATGAGTAATATAAAACTTATCGAAAATTATAAGGCTTTTTTATTAGCATCGGTATCAGACTTATTTACGACTATGGCAAAAGGCAACAAAGGAAATATAGATGATATTATAGATGAATTATCAGAGATAATAATATTTTCATATCTTCTTGCAAAAAGACTTGGCATTGATTATTCTACAATAGATGATAGAGTTATTAAAAAATTAAAAGTTGGTGTTTATGAAGAAAACGTTGTGGAAAAAGAATATCAAGATTATTCAAGGCTTATTTCGTATATAAAAAGTGGACGAAAATCTGAGTAGGGGGACTTATTATGAGAATTCAAAGTTCAACGAAATCATTAGTAGAATCAGCGATACTAACGGCAATAACAGTAGTATTGATACTTCTTAGCCTTTATATACCTGTACTTTATATGATAGGAATATTCCTATGGCCTCTTCCTATTACATTTATTTATGTAAGGCATGGTGTAAAATACAGTATAATGTCTCTTATTGTTGCCGGTATAATAACTGCAATCTCTTATGATCCAATATCAGCACTTAATATAACTGCTACTTTTGGACTTGTTAGCATAGTTCTTGGATATTGCCTAAAAAATAAAAAGGATTTTTTCTTTTCTATAATAGTAATGTCGGCTGCTATGTTTGTATCTTTAATATTGGTAATGAAGGTTTTTAGCTTTTTTATGGGGCAGGATATTATATCTATGTTAACTCAACAAATGGATGAAATGAGACAAATAGCAATGCAGATGTATTCAAAAATGGGTGTACCAAAGGAAACCCAAGATATTGCTTTAAATGCTTTTCCAACGGCAGATGTGTTTAAAACCATATTTCCAATTGCTCTTTTGATTGGAAGTATAATGATGGCATTTATAAGTTATGTTATTGCAGGTAAAGTTTTCAAAAGATTTGGATATAATTATAGTAAAATAAAGCCTCTTTCAGAGTGGTATATGTCGGTTCAATTTGTAATGGGAATAATAGGCCTTGTTTTGTTGTCATATTTAATGGTATATTTTAAAATAAAAAATTCTCAAATGTTGTTTATTAATACAACCATACTATTACAGTTTGCCTTTATCATAGATGGACTTGCAACAGTAGACTTTTTTATGAAGAAAAAGGATGTTACAAAGGGACTTAGAATATTTATATTGATTTTTTTGATGTTATCACAGATAGGAAGGCTTTTATTATTTGTAGGGATAATAGATTATGCTTTAAATTTAAGAAAACTCGATGAGAAAAGAATAATAAGAAGCTAAATACTCCATATAATGGAGGGTTATTATGGATAATAAATTTAAAAGTTTTTTTCCTAACACAAGAGTGTATATGCTTATAATAGCTATTCTTATTTTATTGATACTTTTTTTAGGTCACCTATATGTTGGAATTGCATGTATTTTAATGTTTGGATATCTTGTATTTTACAACTTGAGGAATAACAGGCTAAGAAAAGATGAATGGAAGAGGTTCATAGAGGATGTTTCGGAAAATCTTGACGTTGCAGGAAGGAACACACTATCCAAAATTCCTATGCCTCTTGTTATAGTAAATAGTGAAGGTCAAATATTATGGGGTAATAGCCTTTTTACATCTATTGCTTCTAAGGATATTTACAGTAAAAATATAAATGTACTCATAAAGGATTTTAATCTTAATAAAATACTTGAAAAGAAAATAGATGTATTTGAGAAGGTGGCTTTAGATAAGAAGATATTTAATATTCTTGTAAGCCCTATTGAGATAAATAGTAATAAACAGGATACGAAATACATTGTTATTCTTTATTTTGTTGACAAAACTGATTATTATACTATCTCAGAAATGTATAGCGATAAAAAAACTGTTGTTGCTCTTGTCGAATGTGATAACTATGATGAAGTTGTAAAAAGTACAGAAGAGCAAAACAGACCAGCACTTATTGCTGAGATAGACAAACGAATAAATGCTTTTGCCAGTTCTCTTGAAGGTTTTATTAGAAAATATGATGATAATAAATATATTATTGTTTTTGAAAATAGGTATTTAAGCCAACTTATAGAGAGAAAGTTTGATATACTTGATGCTATAAGAGAGATAGATATTGGAAATAAAATGCCTGTTACATTAAGTATAGGAATTGGTAAGAATGCAGATACATTTTATAATGTTCATCAATATGCAGTTGCAGCAAAGGATCTTGCGCTTGGACGTGGAGGAGATCAGGCTGTTATAAAAGATGGAGATAGGCTTTCATTCTATGGAGGAAAAAGCAAGGAAGTTGAGAAGAAAACAAGAGTAAAGGCACGAGTTATAGCTCATGCAATTTCAGAACTTATAGATCAAAGCAGTGAAGTTATAATAATGGGACATGATACTCCAGATATAGATAGTATTGGTGCAGCTATTGGTATGTATAGAGGATGCAGACAAAGAGGCAAAAATGCATATATATTTTTAAATAAACCTGACAGCTCTGCTGAAAGATTAGTTGATTTATTTGTAAAAAGTAAAGACCATCAAGGAATTTTTGTTAATAAGGAAAATGCTTTTTCTAAAATCACTAAAAATCCTCTTTTAGTATTAGTTGACGTTCATAGAAAAAGTTTTGTAGAATGCAAAGAGATGCTTGATAGAATAAATAACATAATAATAATAGATCACCATAGAAAAAGTGTTGATTTTATAGATAATGCCACTATATCATATATAGAGCCTTACGCATCATCAGCAAGTGAGCTTGTGACAGAGATTTTACAGTATCTTATTGAGAAACCAAAGCTTCTTGATATAGAAACACAGGCTTTAATGGCTGGAATTTACGTTGATACAAAGAACTTTACATTTAAAACAGGAGTTAGAACTTTTGAAGCAGCTGGTTTTTTAAAGAGGCTTGGTGCTGATTTGATTGAGGTTAGAAAGCTTTTTGCGGATGATTTTGAAACTTATCAAGAAAGAGCAAAACTAATATCGAGTGCAAAGATTAAAAATGGAATTGCTGTTGTTATTCAAGGAAATCCAGTTAAAAATAGCATAATAATACCTCAAGCTGCAGATGAACTTTTAAAGATAAATGGAATTGAAGCATCCTTTGTTATGGCATCCTTAGGAAATGAAATAATGATTAGTGGAAGGTCCCTTGGAGATATAAATGTACAACTTATACTTGAAAGTATGGGTGGAGGAGGCCACATGACTATAGCAGGGGCCAAGCTTACAGATGTTACAATTAATGAAGCAGAAAAAATGCTTTATAATGCAATAGATAATTACTTAAAGGAGAGTGACAAAAAATGAAAGTTATTTTAAAACAAGATGTTAAAGGTCTTGGTAAAAAAGGTGATATTGTAAATGCTTCCGATGGATATGCAAGAAATTTTCTTTTTCCTAAAAACCTTGCAATGGAAGCTACTGAAGGAACTATAAAAGATTATCAAATAAAAAAAGAAAGTGAAGCTAAAAAGAAATTAAAGGAATTGCAAGAGGCACAGGAACTTGCTAAAAAGATTTCACAGCTTACCTTAACATTAAAAGTTAAGGCAGGAGAGAATGGTAAACTTTTTGGCTCAATAACTTCAAAGGATATTTCTGAAGCATTAAAAAACCAGTACGGATATCAAATAGACAAGAAGAAGATAGTGCTAAATGAAGCAATTAAAGTTGCAGGAAGCTATGATGTTGAAGTAAAAATATATCCTGAGGTTAGTGCAAAGTTAAAAGTAACAATTGTTCAGGATTAGGAGGATTATAAGTGAAAAAAGTAGTAACAGTCGAAGCAAAAAATGTGGATGAAGTATTAAACGATGCATACAATACGCTGTTTTATCAAGTAGATGAAATATTTGAATTGATAAAGAGAATTTGGGGTGAAGAATATATTTCCTCGGCAATAGAATCAGAAGGGCTCAGTGAAAATATTAAAAGTGAAAACATTGAGGATAGGATATATGTTCTTCAAAAGCTTATTTTGAAAAAGGATAGTTATATTGACGATCCTATATATGTTATGGAATGTATTAAAAAAGAATTAGCTAAATTAATTGCTAAAGCTAATTTAGAAAATGAGCTTGAAATTGAAGTTGAAAATTACCTTAAAGATAAACAGGACAAGCTTATTGATGAGATAAAGCTAAATATAATAAAAAAGAGAAAGGGAAAAGAAAATAAAAATACTTTTAAAAAGCTTATATACCTTCAAAAGCTTGATACAATAAAGCTTTCAAAATCAGCAATGGAACTTTTAAGACCGACAAATATAGATGAGATTATTGGTCAGAAAAAGGCTGTGGCTTCGGTTTTATCAAAACTTGCTTCACCATTTCCACAGCATATAATTTTATATGGCCCTCCAGGCGTAGGCAAGACAACTACTGCAAGGATTGCATTAGATATTGCAAAACAACTAAAATCAACTCCGTTTAGAAAAGATGCCCCTTTTATTGAAGTTAATGGAACTACAATAAGATGGGATCCAAGGGAAATTACAAATCCTCTTTTAGGATCTGTTCATGATCCTATATATCAAGGCTCAAAAAGGGATCTTGCAGAAACTGGTATACCAGAACCTAAAATAGGGCTTGTTACACAGGCTCATGGAGGGGTTTTGTTTATTGATGAGATAGGAGAACTTGATTTAGAACTTCAATTTAAACTATTAAAAGTATTAGAAGATAAAAAAGTAGAGTTTTCATCATCTTACTATGATCCTGATGATGAAAATATTCCAGCTTATATAAAGAAGTTATTTGAGGAAGGAGCACCGGCTGATTTTATATTGATAGGTGCTACAACAAGGGAACCTCATGAGATAAATCCAGCATTAAGGTCAAGATGTGCTGAGGTTTATTTTGAGCCTTTAAGGAAAAAGGACATACAAAATATTGTTTTAAATGCAGCGAAAAAGTTAAAAATAGGAATAGATGATAAAGTTGCGGAAATCATAAGCCAATATACCATTGAAGGAAGAAAAGCTGTAAATATACTTGCAGATGTATATGGTCATGTGATTTATAAAAGAGGAGAAGAAAACCTTAGAATAACCTGTGAGGATTTATATGAAGTTATATCACTATCAAGGCTCCTCCCTTATAATAAAATAAAAGGCAGAAGTGAATATGAGATTGGAAAAGTTTTTGGTCTTGGTGTCAGCGGATTTGTAGGTTCAACAATTGAAATAGAAGCAGTTGCTTTTGAAAGAACATGTGGAGGCGGAACCATTAGGTTTAATGATACAGCAGGTTCTATGGCAAAGGACTCGGTATTTAATGCCGCATCAGTAATAAGAAGCATTACAGGAAAAGATATTTCAAATTATGACATACATGTAAATGTTATTGGAGGAGGAAGGATTGATGGGCCTTCTGCAGGAGTTGCAATTGCAGTTGCAACTTTAAGTGCAATAACAAAAAAACCTGTAAGGCAGGATGTTGCAATTACAGGAGAAATATCTATTTTAGGGCATGTAAAACCAGTAGGGTCAGTAATTGAAAAAATATATGGTGCAAGTCAGGCAGGTATTAAAAAAGTTATAATCCCCTTTGAGAATTTTAAAGAAATATCTTTAGAAGATGAGGAGATAGAAATAATACCTGTAAAAAATATAGATGAAGTCCTCAAAGTTATCTTTTAGGAGATGGTATTATGGAAGGAGTTAGGGTGCTTCCGCATAATATTGAGGCTGAACAGGCAGTATTGGGAGCTATGCTTCTTGATAAGGAGGCAATAGCTGCAGCAGCTGAAATTTTATCAGGGGATGAGTTTTATAAAGAATCTCATAAAATATTATTTGAAACGATAGTTGAGATATTCAATAGGGACGAACCAGTTGATGTTGTTACTTTAGTTGATATTTTAAAAAGTAGGAATCATCTTGAAGTTGTTGGAGGAGTCTCCTACATTTCATCTCTTGCAGCTTCTGTTCCTACAACAACCAATGTAAAATATTATGCTAAGATAGTTGAGGAAAAAAGTATACTACGAAGGCTTATATTTGCATCAAATGGGATTATAGAAAAATGCTATACACAACAGGAAGATGTTGAAGAGGTATTAGGAACTGCTGAAAAAAGCATTTTTGATATTTCACAAAAAAAAGGTCATCAGGACTTTGAACATTTAAGTACAATTATTACAAGAAGTTTTGATGAATTTGAAAGGCTATATAAAAATAAAGGTCAAATAACAGGAATTCCTACAGGTTTTACAGAGCTTGATAGAAAAACATCAGGACTTCAAAAAAGTGATTTTATACTGGTAGCAGCAAGACCTTCAATGGGAAAAACAGCATTTGCTCTTAACATAGCACTTAATGCAGCTTTAAGAGCAGGAAAAAGCGTTGCGATATTTAGCCTTGAAATGTCAAAAGAGCAACTGGCATATAGAATGCTTTGTTCAGAGGCTAATGTAGATATGCTTAAACTTAGAACAGGAGATCTTGAAGAAGATGATTGGATAAGGCTTGCGAGAGCAGCAGGCCCTATGGCCAATGCTAAGATATATATTGATGATACCCCTGGGATATCAATAGTTGAAATGAGATCAAAATGTAGAAGGCTTAAAATTGAAAGTGGGCTTGATCTTATTTTAATAGATTATCTTCAATTAATGTCTGGCAGTGGTAAAAGCGATAATAGACAGCAGGAAGTATCAGAAATATCAAGATCACTAAAAGCACTTGCAAAGGAAATGGAAGCACCAGTAATATCTTTATCTCAGCTTTCACGTGCTCCTGAGGCAAGAGCAGATCACAGACCAATCTTGTCAGACCTTAGAGAGTCAGGTTCAATAGAGCAGGATGCAGATATTGTTATGTTTTTATATAGAGATGAGTATTACAATAAGGAAACGGATAAAAAAGGTATTGCAGAGGTTATTATAGCAAAGCAAAGAAATGGTCCAACAGGAACAACAGAGTTAGCATGGCTTGGTCAATATACTAAATTTGGCAACCTTGACAGATATCATAGCAATTAAGAGGTTGTCTGTTTTTTATGTTGACATTAAAATAAAAACTAATTAAGATATACTTGTAGAATGCTTCATTGGCCCAGTCGGTAGGGCAACTGATTCGTAATCAGTAGGTCGGGGGTTCGAGTCCCCCATGAAGCTCCATAAGACCTTGAAAATAGGGTTCTATGTCAATAGTTGGGGTGGGCATTTTATTCAAATGCCTGCCCTTGCTAATTTTCAAGAAGTTTTAACGAATTAAAGAAAGTGAATCAAAAATTCTCTAAAAATGGGCATAACAAAAAGACCAAACTAATGTTGGTTTTTGAAAAATAGAGTACAGTAATCAATTACTTGCAACAATGCAGAATTCTATTTCTAAACCTGTTAAAATTTCTGAACCCAAACGCATTTCTTTTAATAACTTTAATCTTGTTGTTAAAACCTTCAACACATCCATTCGTATAAGGAACATCAAAGGAATTAACTATTTCCTTAAACCACCTGCTTAAAGTTTCTGCACATGAAATATATTCTTTTATACCGCTTTTTCTTGCTATCTCAATCCATTCCTTTAGTAATATTTTTGCTTCAGAAGCAGACCTTGCATCTGAAATTTTGTAAAAGGATTCCTTAAGGTAATGGGCATGTCTTAATTCATCATTGTATAAAAGCATAATTTCAAGTTGTCTCTTAGAGTCTTCATCTAAGGAATCTTTTCTAGCAAGAATGAGTTTTCGACTTTTTTTGTAATATCGCCTTAGTTTCTTATCCATATTCTTTTGAATGCGCTTTCTAACGTTTTCTATAGCCCAGGTGTTGTAGCGCATAAAGTGGAACTTATCTATGATGATAGTTGCATTTTTAAAGTATGTTTTAGCAATGTCAGCATATTGACTCCACATATCAATAACTACATATTTTACCTTATCCCTGTTTTTAAAATTTCTAAAGTAATCCGAAAGGATATGAAATCGTCTATCTTTAATAATATCAATTACTTTATGATTAACAGGATCAACTAATATACAGTGATATTTTGAGCCACCAGAATTACCTTTAAATTCATCAATAGATATAACTTCAGGCAAAGAATACGCAGTATAACTAACAGTATCAAAAATGCGTTTTACAGTATGGGTGGAAACATTGGCTTTTAAGGAAACATGCTTCATGCTATTAACATTAGATAGTTCGTTAATTATGAAGAAAGATAAGCGGTTTGTCATTCTATGATAGCGTGGAAGAAAATCTAGCTTTTCATAAAAGCGCTTACCGCATTCTGAGCATACTAATCTCCTTTTTCTAAGAATGATAAAAGTTTTTTTAAACTGAATGGGTACATCTTTAATTCTTTGTTTTCTGTAATCATGAACTTTAGATGTAGTATAGCCACAAACTGGACAAACATGTGGTTTCTTTTTAGTTTCAACAAATATCTCAATAAAATCATCTTTATTAACAACGTTTTTTACAAAAACATCTTTTAAGTTTAGTAAATTGTTGATAAAATTATACTTAAGCACTTTATTGGATGCCTCCTTTCTAAAATTTTGTTTTGGTTAATTTTATTTTAGCAAAGTTGGCATCTGAATAAAGTGCTTTTTTCTATTTAAATAAAAATGTTGAGGTTTACCACCCCAACATTTATTATAGAACCGAAAATAGTTTTTCAAGGTCTTAATTTTTTGGTTTAAATAATATGTTTGAACAGAATTAATTAAAAGTGCATATCATTTTTTTTTAGAAATATATATAAATAGAGAGGAAAATATTTAATACCATAAGTAACATAATTAGGGATAAAAATATTCAATATTGTTCGTATCCTATTTTATAAGATTTGTTAGAGCTCCAATTTAACATATCGCACAATGTGTAGCATTTCAAATCTTTGAATCTGAAATTTTCCATTTTCATACATATTGAGAATATAGTTGATATTATTAAAAAAAATAAAATATAATATATATAATGGTAAATATAACCAGGCTGGAGGTTATTAATATGTTTAAAAGGTATAGGGTCACTTTTACTTTTGACGGATATGAGTACCTACTTTATGATGGAAGTGACTTATTATACGCTATACAAATATTATTAATGAACAGCGAACTAAATCCTGTTATTGAAGAATTTCAGTTTTGTAGAT
Organism: Caloramator sp. E03; assembly: GCF_006016075.1. Lineage (NCBI taxonomy): Bacteria > Bacillati > Bacillota > Clostridia > Eubacteriales > Clostridiaceae > Caloramator > Caloramator sp. E03. The sequence goes on from NZ_CP040093.1 coordinate 1,580,809, forward strand.
TGCGAAGAATAAAATAATTAAACAAATAAATAAAAAATAAATTTAAAATTAGTATTTATTGAATAAGATAAAATAAATATAATTATAAAAATTTAAATAAAGGGGTGATTTTTTTGAGTACAAAAACTCAGACGGCTAAAGCAAATTTAAACAACAAGGGATTCTTTGACAGGTACTTTAAGCTTAAAGAAAATAACACTTCGGTTAAGACAGAAGTTATTGCAGGTATAACTACTTTTCTTACTATGGCTTATATTATAGCTGTAAACCCATCTTTTTTATCAACGACTGGAATGGACAAGGGTGCTTTGGTTACTGCAACCTGTATTGCAGCAGGAGTTACAACTATAATAATGGGCTTTTATGCTAATCTTCCTTTTGCTCTTGCATCAGGTATGGGTCTTAATGCTTTCTTTGCTTTTACTGTTTGTGGTGTTATGAAGGTTTCATGGAAAGTGGCATTAACGGCTGTATTTATTGAAGGTATAATATTTATAATTTTATCTCTTACAAAGGTTAGAGAACTTGTTGTAAATGCTATACCAAATTCCTTAAAGCTTGCGGTAAGTGCAGGTATAGGGCTTTTTATTGCATTTATTGGATTTGAAGATGCTAAAATGATTGTTCTTAATGAAGCAACCCTTGTAACACTTGGTAAAATTGCAGATCCAAGGGTTATAATATGTCTTGTTGGTATTATAATAATTGGAGTACTTGTTCATAAAAATGTAAAAGGCGCTATACTATGGGGAATTATTACTTGTTCGGTAATAGCTTGGATTTATGCAATAATAATCGGCCCTGAAAATGCATCAAAGCTTTATGATATACATCTTCCTTCAGCAGCTTTTTCAGTTTATGGAATAGGACCTATTGCAGGAAAATTTGATTTTTCATTTTTAAAGGACAGCAGAGCTTTATTAAATTTTCTTTCAATTATGATTACCTTCTTGTTTGTTGATTTCTTTGATACAGTTGGAACCCTTGTTGGAGTAGCTTCAAAGGCAAATATGTTTGATAAAAATGGGAAAGTTTTAAGGGCAGATAGAGCACTTTTAACTGATGCAATAGGTACAACCCTTGGAGCATGTGTAGGTGTTTCAACTGTTACAACATATGTCGAAAGTTCTGCTGGAGTAGTTGAAGGAGGAAGAACAGGACTTACAGCTGTTGTTACAGGAGTTTTATTTCTTCTTTCAATAGTTTTAGCACCTATATTTATGGCAATACCAGGATGCGCTACAGCACCAGCTCTTATAATAGTTGGACTTTTTATGCTTCAAAATGTTATCAAAATAGATTTCTTTGATTATACTGAGGCAATACCTGCATTTTTGGCAATAATACTTATGCCATTAACCTATAGCATAGCAAATGGACTTATGTTTGGTATTGTATCTTATGTTGTATTTAACTTTCTTGGAGGTAAAAAAGAAAAAATATCTCCAACAATGTATATTCTTGCTATATTATTCATATTAAAAATGATATTTATGTAATTTATTATTCAGCATGTATTTTCAATACATGCTGAATTTTTAAAAGGGCAGGTGAAGGAAAATGAATACAAATAAAAAACAGATAGACATGGCACTTGGAAAAGAAAAGGCAGAAATTGTACTAAAGAATGGTTTTGTAATAGATGTATTTAATGAGGATATTTTTAAAGCTGATGTTGCAATAGCAGAGGGTAAAATAATTGGTATTGGAGAATATGATGGTATAAAAGAGATTGATTGCAGTGGCAAATATATTTCACCTGGATTTATAGACTCTCATGTTCATATAGAGTCTTCAAAGGTTATTCCTAACACTTTTTCTTTAGAACTTTTAAAAAGGGGAGTTACAACATGTATTGCAGATCCTCACGAAATTGCAAATGTGCTTGGCATTGAAGGAATTAAATTCATGATTGAAAATTCAAAACAGGCAGCTATAGATATATTTTTTATGATGCCCTCCTGTGTCCCAGCAACGGAATTTGAAGATAGTGGAGCAGTTCTTAGAGCAGAAGACTTAAAAATATTTAAATGTTATAAAGAGGTTTTAGGTCTTGGGGAAGTTATGGATGTTTATTCAGCAATAAATTTTAAAGAGGATATGATTGAAAAAATAAATACTTATAGTGATAAAAAAATAGATGGTCACTGCCCTTTAATAGATGAAAAAAGCCTAAATGCTTATATGCTGTTAGGAGTATGTACAGATCATGAATGTTTTGGTATTGAAGAGGCTTTAGATAAAATTAGAAAAGGAATGTATGTAATGATAAGAGAAGGCTCTGCTGCAAGAAATTTAAAAGGTCTGATAGGAGCTATAAACGATAAGAACTTTAGAAGGTTTTTATTTTGTACTGATGATAAAAGCATTTTAGATATTGTAAAGGAGGGTTCAATAGATTATAACATAAAAAAAGCAATAGAGTATAAAGTGGATCCTATAAAGGCAATTACAATAGCAACATTAAATGCAGCCCAGTGCTATGGATTAAAAAATAAAGGAGCTATTGCAATAGGCTATGATGCTGATATTGTTATACTTGATAATCTCTATAGTATAAAAATAAATGCAGTTTTAAGAAAAGGGAAAATTAATCCAGAGGTTAAGAATTTTGATTCAATAGATATAAAAAATTCTATGAATATTGATTATATTACAGAGGATAAACTTAAAATTAAATATGATGCAAAAAATATTGATGTTATAAAGGTAATCAAAGGTTCTTTAATTACAGAAAAAGTTAAAAGGAATGTTGTTTTAAAGGATGGATATATAGATAGCATTGAGGGTGAAGATATTTTAAAGATAGGAGTATTTGAAAGACATAAAAATACAGGAAAATTTTCTTTAGGATTTATAGAGGGATTAGGGCTTAAAGGCTGTTCAATTGCACAAACTATAGCCCATGATAGCCATAATATAATAGTTGTTGGAGATAATGATGCTGATATAACCTTTGCAGTAAACAGCCTTATAGATATAGGAGGAGGAATAGTTGCAGTTTCAAGAGGCAGGATAATAGGTAAGATAAGCTTACCTGTTGGAGGGCTTATGACAACAGATTCAATAGATAAAGTAGTTTATAATTTGGAAAATCTATATGCATCAGTAAAAAGGTTTTTAATAGATAAGAATATAGACGTATTCTTGACTTTATCCTTTATGGCACTACCAGTGATACCAAAGTTTAAAATAACTCCAAGAGGACTTTATGATTTTGAAAATGGATTTTAAATTAATAATAAGAATAAATTCAAATAAACGGTAAAAATCAAGCAATATCTGCCAAACATATAATCCTACTTAATATGTAAATATTGTAAATAATACCATAAAGCGTATAATATAATTAAGAGGAAAATGAAGGAATTTTTGAAAAAGGAGGAGGTTGTTTGAAGGCTTTAATAAATGCTAACATCTATGATTTTATGAATTTTCAAAAAAATAAATATATATTATTTGATAATAAAATAGAGGAAATAGGTGATATGAAGGATTTTAAATACAAAGAGGAGGCTTATGACTGTAAAGATTCTATAGTTATGCCAGGGCTTATAAATTGTCATACTCATGTTTATTCTACCTTTGCAAGGGGAATGAACATGCCTTTTAATCCAAAGAACTTTATGGATATACTTTATCAGCTTTGGTGGAAGCTTGATGGAAATCTTGATAAGGAGGCAATATATTTTAGTGGACTTATCTATGGCATTGATTGTCTAAAGTGTGGGGTAACTACGATAATAGATCATCATGCAAGTGGCCTTTATATAAGGGGAAGCCTAATGGAACTTAAAAAATCATTATGCGATTATTTAGGGTTAAGAGGGATATTTTGCTTTGAAAGCAGTGATAGGTTTAATATAGATGAATGTATTGAAGAGAATATTGAATTTTGCAAGAAAGCCTCGGACAAGCACTGTGGAGTATTTGGTATGCATGCATCTTTAAGTTTGAATGATAAAAGCTTAAATAAAATATCTAAAGCTATAGAGAATACTCCAATACATGTACATGTTGCTGAGAGCATAGATGATGTATTGGACTGTTATAAGAAATATGGTAAATCGATAGTTGAAAGACTTGATAGCTTTAATCTTTTAAAGGAGAATTCTATTTTAGCTCATTGCGTGCATATAAATGAAAAGGAAGCACAGATAATATCTGAAAGGAATTGCTATGTTGTATTAAATCCTACTTCCAATATGAACAATGCGGTCGGGGTTTCTAATTACGATGTACTAAGAGAAAATAACATAAAGTGTATGATTGGCAATGATGGCCTTGGGGCAAATATTACAAGGGATTATCTTAATATATCATTTGCTATGAAAAATAGATTGAAAAGCCCTACTAAATTTTCATTGGAGGATTTAAAAAATGTTATAAATAATGGATACGAATATGTTTCAAAAATGCTTGGTATAAAAATAGGGAGAATAGAAAAGGGTTATTGTGCGGATATGATAGTAGTGCCCTATAATCCACCAACTCCAATTGATGAATCCAATATATTAGGACATGTTTTTTATGGAATGTTTGATAATTTCCATCCCAGGTATGTATGGATAGATGGTAATTGTCTTTTAAAGGATTACAATCTTACCTTTGATGAAACTGATATATATGAAAAATCAAAAGAACAGGCCCAAAAGGTTTGGAGAAGGATAGAAAATTGAGAGGTGAGTTTATGGATTTAAGTACAAGTATAGGAGGTATAAGTTTAAAAAACCCTATTATGCCAGCATCAGGACCACTTGTTTCAAGCTATGAAAAGATGATTGCTCTTGAAAAAATGGGAGTTTCATGTATAGTATCAAAGACTATATCAAAGGAAGCTGCAAAGGTTCCAAGACCATGTATTATAGGTGATAATAACAGCATATATAATGCAGAGTTATGGTCTGAATATCCTTTTGAATTTTGGTTAAGTGATATTTTGCCAAAGTTAAAGAAAAACCTTAAGGTACCTTTGATAATAAGCGCTGGCTATACTAAGGAAGATATGGAATTCTTGATTCCAAGGCTTGATGAATTTGCAGATGCCTTTGAAATATCAACCCATTATATAGGCAAGGAACTTAATGTTATTGGTGATACTGTAAAGACAATAACTAACCTTACTAAAAAGCCAGTTTTTATAAAAATAAGTCCTCATATTACAGATGTTCTGGAATTTGCAAGAGTGGTTAGGGAAAATAAAGCTGCTGGTATTGTTGCTATAAACTCCTTAGGTCCTGGAATGAAAATAGATTTAAAAAATAGAAGGGTTTTAGTTGGAAACGATAAAGGAGAACTTTGGATTTCAGGGCCTTCTATAAAGCCAATAGCCCTTGCAATAATAAATAGGATAAAGAGGTTTATGCCTGATTTTACTGTAATTGGAGTGGGAGGAATAAAAAACGCAGAGGATGTTTTAGAGTTTCTTCTTGCAGGAGCAGACGCTGTTCAGATTTTATCCTCTGCAATGCTAATGGGGAAGCAGATATATGAAAAGATAATTGAAGATCTGCCTATAGCCCTTGAAAAATACAATTTTAGTAGTGTAAAGGATGTTATTAAAACTTCCCTTGAAATACCTTTAGTTAAATTTGAGCCAAGCTATCCTAAAATTGATAAAAACAAATGTATTCTCTGTGGATTATGTGAAAAAATTTGCCCTTATTTTGCGTTAAATGTGGATAAAGAAGTTTATATTGATTATAAAAAATGCTTTGGATGCGGTCTTTGTCAGTCTAAATGCCCTGCAAAGGCTATATCGGCAGTTTTTTAAGGAGGTGCTTTTTTTGAAAATAAAAAATTTTTTCAGGGCAGAGAGTCTTAAAGATGCTTATGAAGCATTAACTAATGGAGGTACTATACTTGGAGGAGGAGCTTTTTTACATCTTTTAGATAATGAAGTTGAAATTGCTGTTGACCTTTCAAGATTAAATCTAAACTATATATTAGAAAAAGAAGATGTAATTGAGATAGGCTCCTATACAACGTTAAAAGAAATAGAAGATAGTAGTATCCTTTCATCATATTTTAATGGAATACTATCAAAAGCAGCATCAGTTATAGCTGGGGTACAGGTTAGGAATATTGCAACTATAGGGGGATGTATAGGAGGATGCTATGGCTTTTCTGACATTTTAACTTGCCTTTTGGCCCTTGATGCAAAGGTTCAGTTATATAATAGAGGAATAGTTTCCATGGAAGAATTTATTGAAAATAAAGATACAAAGGATATTATTGTAAAAGTAATAATTAAAAAGGATGAAAAAAAAGCTTCGTTTTTAAGTATGAGAAACAGCTATACTGATTTTTCCATGTTAAATGTTGCAGTTTCAAACTTAAAAGGAGGTATAAAAATAGCCGTTGGAGCAAGACCTCTTGTAGCTTCTTATGCATATAAGGCAATGGATTATTTAAAAGAGAATGGTTTGAATGATGAAACAATAAAAAGGGCAGGAGAAATAGCAAGGGATACATTAAACTTTGGAAGTGATATCAGGGCTTCAAGTGAATATAGAAAGGAGCTTTGCAGCGTTCTTGTAAGAAGGGGACTTGAGGAGGTGATATAGTGAAAATACATGTAAGGGTAAACGAAAAGGATAGGGAAATGGAGATTCAAGGAAGTGAAACAGTTTATGATATACTAAAAAGCCTTAACATAACAAGCGTTAGAAAATCCTGTGATACTGGAGTTTGTGGGCTTTGTACTGTACTTTTAAATGGTAAGCCAATACCATCCTGTTCATATCTTGCAGCTAAAGCTGATGGATGTTCAATAACAACTATTGAGGGAATAGAAGAAGAGGCAGAGAGATTTGGAAAACTTATGAATGAAGAAGGTGCTGTTCAATGTGCATACTGTTCCCCTTCCTTTGTACTTGCGGTAGTATCTATGAAAGACAATTTAAAGAGCTTTGACGATGAGAGTATAAATAGATATCTTGCAGGTAACCTTTGCAGATGCTCAGGGTATCAAGTACATTTAAGAGCAATTAAAAGGTATTTAGGGGTGATAGAATGAAAGAGGTAAAAAAGTCAACTCCAAAGATAGAAGGAATGGGACTCATAAAAGGAAGGCCAGCCTATACAATGGATTTTGTTCCTTCAAACAGCCTTGTAATTAAAATATTAAGGAGTCCCTATCCCTTTGCAAGGATTAAAAATATTAATACTGAAAAGGCAGAAAAACTTCCTAAAGTTGCTTGCGTATTAACATTTAAAAGTGTTCCAAGAAATATAGTAACAAGGGCAGGTCAAGGTTATCCAGAGCCTTCACCGCATGATAAATTTATACTTGATGAGTATGTAAGATATGTTGGTGATGAAGTTGCTGTTGTCGCAGCAGAAGATGAGAAGACAGCTATAGAGGCTTTAAATTTAATTGAGGTTGATTATGAAGTTTTAGAGCCTGTTCTTGATTTTGAAAAGGCTGAAGGGAATCCTTCAATTATTCATCCTGAAAAGGAATGCCACGAGATGTTTCCAATAGGATATAATCCATCTAAAAATATAGCTGCTGAATATAATATGGAATTTGGAGATGTAGATGAAGTATTAAAGCGTTGCGAATATGTTGTAGAAGAAACATATTATACTCAGCCTCAGGCTCATGTTGCTATGGAGCCTCACTGTTGCTTTGCTTATATGGACATACAAGGAAGGATAAATATAGTTTCTTCAACTCAAACGCCTTATCATGTAAGAAGGATAGTAGCAGAGGCTCTTTCTATTCCCATTGAGAAAATAAGAGTGATAAAGCCTAGAATTGGAGGAGGATACGGAGGTAAACAAGCTCTTCATGGGGAATTTTATGTAGCTCTTGTTACATTAAAAACGGGAAGACCAGCAAAACTTGAGTATACAAGGCAGGAGGTTTTTGAAGCAACCTATACAAGGCATCCTATGAAGATAGAAGTTAAAATGGGTGCCGATAAAAATGGCAATATTAAAGCTATTGATATGCATATACTTTCAAATACAGGTGCTTATGCAGAACATGCACTAACTGTATTTATGGTTGCTGGATCTAAGACTCTCCCTCTTTATAATAAAGCAGAGGCAGTAAGGTTTGGAGGAAAAGTTGTATACACAAATCATACTCCTGCTGGAGCATTTAGAGGATATGGTGCTGTACAGGGAAACTTTGCCCTTGAATCAACAGTTGACAAGCTTGCGCAAAAATGTGGAATTGATCCGGTAGATTTTAGAGCAATGAATATGATTAAAGAAAAGGAAACATCTCCAATATTTAAAATAATGGGGGAAGGTACTGAAGGAGTTGACATGATAGTTGAAAGCTGTAAACTTGATTATTGCTTAGAAAGGGCAGTTCAGCTTAGCGGCTATAAGAAAAAAGATAAACGGGCTAAGAAAAATAATAAAGTTAGAGGTATAGGATGTGCTATTGCGATGCAGGGTTCTGGAATACCTGCAATAGATATGGGTTCTGCACTTATAAAGTTAAACGATCAGGGTTTTTTCAATCTATTAGTTGGTGCAACAGATATAGGTACAGGCAGTGATACTATACTTGCTCAAATTGCTGCTGAGGCTTTAGGAGTTTCAGTTGATAAAATAGTAGTTTATTCCTCAGATACAGATCTTACTCCCTTTGATTGTGGTGCTTATGCATCAAGTACAACTTATGTTTCAGGGAACGCTGTTAAAAAAGCAGCAGAAAAGATGAAAAGTATAATAATTGAAGAAGGAGCGAAGGTACTTGAAAAGGAAGTTTATGATGTTGAGTTTGATGGGAATATAATCAAAACTAAAGATGGAGAAAAGCAAATCACATTAAAGGACCTTTCTACAAATCTTTTCTATAGCAAAAACCAAAAACAGCTTGCTGTATGTGAATCATTTTGCGGTGAGGTTTCTCCTCCACCTTTTTTGGCAGCTTTTGCTGAGGTTGAGGTTGACATTGAAACAGGAAAAGTTGATTTAATAGATTATACTGCAGTAGTAGATTGTGGCACGCCTATAAATCCAGCTCTTGCAAGGGTTCAAGTTGAAGGAGGAATTGTTCAGGGAATTGGTATGGCAATGTTTGAAGATGTAAAATACAGTACTAATGGGAAGCTTTTAAATAACAGCTTATTAACTTATAGAATTCCTTCAAGGCTTGATGTTGGCAAAATAACGGTTGAATTTGCAGATAGTTTTGAAACTACAGGACCTTATGGTGCAAAATCTGTAGGAGAGATTGGAATAGATACTCCCCCAGCAGCTATAGCCAATGCTATATATAATGCAGTAGGTGTTAGGATAACAAAGCTTCCTATAAAACCAGAGGATGTATTAAAGGCATTGAAAGAAAAGGAGAGATAGTTTGAAAATAGATGGAGTAATACTTGCAGCAGGTTTTTCAACAAGGGCTAATACTTTTAAAATGACTTTGGAATTTAAAGGTAAGACCATATTAGAAAATGTCATAGATAATATGAGTTTATATGTTGATAGAATAATCATTGTTGGAGGATATAGGATTGAGGAAATAGAGAAAATAGTCAAAAGATATGAAAAGGTTGAACTTATATTTAATGATAAATATGAAGAGGGTATGTTTAGTTCTATAAAGAAAGGGATATCTAAGGTAAGTGGAGATAAATTCTTTTTAACGCCAGGGGATTACCCTTTAATTAAGCCCTTTGTATATAAAAAGCTTTTGGAATGTGAAGAGGATATTGCAATTCCCGTATATAATGGAAAGAGGGGGCATCCAATCCTTATAAATAGCAGGCTAATAGATAATATTTATAATCCAAAATATACAAATTTAAGAGAATTTATAAAGGATAATAATGTTCAATTTATTGATGTTGACTGCATTGGTATTATTAAGGATATTGATACAATGGAGGATTATAGGGAAGCATTAAATCTTAACGACAAGGGGGGATAACTTTGATAAGGGATATAGGAGAACCTATTAAAAGGGTTGATGCTAAGTCAAAGATATCTGGAGATGAGAAATATACCTGTGATGTAATTTTTAAAGATATGCTCTATGCAAAGACTTTAAGGTCAAGGGAAGTTAGGGCAAAAATAAAGTCGATAAAATACCCTGATCTTACAGAGGGTTATTATATAATAGATAAAAATGATGTGCCAAAGCTAAACAGAGTTAAAATATTAAAATATGATATGCCAATTTTTGCTGATGGGGTAGTAAATTATTTAGGAGAGCCAATAGCAATAGTAGTTGGTAAAGATAAAAAGGTGATAGAGGATATAATTTCAAAGATAGAGGTTGAATATGAAAAGATAGAACCTATACTTTCAATAGAAGAGGGGCTTTGCACAAAACAACCAATATATGGTGATAACAACCTGTTTGCAGATTATAAGTATTGTAAAGGGAATATTGATGATGCAAAAAAGAGGGCAGCTTATGTATTTGAGGGAGAATATGAGACGGGTTATCAGGAGCAGTTTTACTTAGAAACACAGGGGGTTATAGCGACCTTTGAGGATGATAAAGTTACGGTTTATGGTTCTATGCAATGTCCTTACTATATTAAAAATGCTCTTTTAGAATGTCTTGGATTTGATGAGGATAAAGTAAGGGTTGTTCAGTTTGCAACAGGAGGAGGTTTTGGAGGGAAAGAGGACTATCCTTCTTTAATAGCAGCACAGGCTGCCTGTGCTGCTATTAAGACTAAAAAGCCTGTAAAAATTGTTTACGATAGGGATGAAGATATAGAATTTACAACAAAAAGGCATCCTTCAAAGATAAGGCTTAAAAGCTATCTTGATTCAGAATATAAAATAATAGGTATGGAAGCAGAAATAATACTTGATGCTGGAGCCTATGCAAGTTTATCAGAGGTTGTTCTTCAAAGAGCTATGTTTGCAATAAGTGGGGTATATAATATTGAAAACCTTTGCGTAAAGGGAAAGGCAGTTGCAACTAATAAGGCAATTAGTGGTGCTTTTAGAGGCTTTGGAGCACCACAGGCTTTCTTTGCAATTGAAATGCATATAGAGCATACGGCAAAGAATTTTAAAATTGATCCTTTGGAGTTTAAGGTAAAGCATCTTATAAAAAAAGGGGATAAATCCTCAACAGGAGGAATATTTAGAGAAGAGGTAAGGCTAAAAGAGATGATAGATAAAGCTTTAGAAATGTCATCCTACAATGAGAAGAAGATAAAATTTAAACAGGAAAAAAAAGATGGTAAATTAAAGGGAATAGGAATGAGCCTTTTCTTTCATGGAGGTGGATTTACTGGAAGTGGAGAGAGGGATCATATTAAGGCAAAGGTTAAACTTGTTAAAGATGAAGAAACTGTTGAAATACTTGTTTCAAATGTTGAGATGGGACAAGGTGCCTCAACAACTCTTAGAAAAATAGTAGCCTACACTCTTAACTTACCAATTGAAAAGATAATATTTAATAACCCTGATACTGATAAAGTCCCAGATTCTGGACCTACTGTTGCATCAAGGACAACGGTTATAGTAGGACAGATTTTAAAGGTAGCTTCAGAAAATTTAAAGAAAAGATGGAATGAGGGTAAAAGAGTTGAGATAGAAGAGAGCTTTAAATATCCTGAAGAATATTTTTGGGATGGTGAGAATTTTATAGGGGATGCATATACATCCTATTCCTTTGGGGTAAATGTTGCAGAGGTTGAAGTTGATCCTATAACTTATGAGTGTACTATTAATAACTTTTATGCAGTTTATGATATAGGAAAAGCAATAGATGAAAGGATAGTAAAGGGACAAATAGATGGAGGTATTGTTCAGGGCCTTGGCTATGGAGGAATTGAAGTTATGGAAAATATAGATGGAAGATTTAAACAAAGAACAAGTTCTGATTATATAATCCCTACATCGATGGATGTTCCAAATATTTATAGCCATCTTTTATGTGAGCCTTTTAAATATGGTCCTTATGGTGCAAAGGCTCTCGGAGAATTACCTATTGTTGGGGCAGCTCCAGCTTATGCTCTTGCCATTGAAGATGCTTTAGACATTGATATATGCAGTATACCTGTAAGGCCAGAGAAGATTTTGGAGGTAAAAAAATATGGAAAGTAAAATAAGATTTATTTTAAATGGTGAGGGAGTAGAAGTTAAATGTAGTCCTCTAAAAAGGCTTTTAGATGTTTTAAGGGAAGATTTCAATCTTTTAGGAGTTAAAGAAGGTTGTGGAAAAGGGGAATGTGGTGCATGTTCTGTTTTAATTGATGGTGAGCTTATAAATTCCTGCATATATCCTATTGCAATGGTTGAGAACAAATCGGTTGTTACAATTGAAGGTTTCAGAAAAACTAAAAAATTTGAAATATTAAGCAAAGCTTATGAGGATGTTGGGGCAGTACAATGTGGCTTTTGTACTCCAGGGATGATAATGGCTTCTGAAGCTCTTTTGAGTAAAATACCAAATCCTTCTGATAAAAATATAAGGGAAGCTCTTTCAGGTAATCTTTGTAGGTGCACTGGATATAACATGATTGTAGAGGCTATAAAGCTTGCAGCTAAAAGAGGTGAAGGGATATGGTAAAGGCATATAAACCTTCATGTTTAAAAGATGCATTAGAAATTATAAACAATAAAAAATGTTTACTCTTTGCTGGTGGAACGGACATTATGATAAAGAAAAAGAGTTTTTATAGTGCTGAATATAACTTTGAAAACGTACTCTTCTTGCATTCTATAGATGAATTAAAGGGTATAGTGAGTGAAAATAGTTATATTAAAATAGGATCTTGTTGCACATTAAGTTATATAGTACAAAGTAAACTAATACCTAAAACTTTTAAAGATGTGGTAGAGTCTATGGCATCTCCTGCTATAAGGAATGTTGCAACAATAGGAGGCAATATTTGTAATGCATCTCCAGCTGGAGATACTCTACCTTATCTTTATGCTGTAAATGCTATTTTAACACTTGAGAGTTTAAGCGGCAAAAGAGAGGTTTATATTGGAGATTTTATAAAAGGACCTAAGATAATAGATATAAAAAATGATGAAATATTAACTGAAGTTAAGATACCTGTTGAAGATTTTGATATTTCTATATTTAAAAAGGTTGGTACAAGAAAATCAACAGCTTTGTCAAAGGTTTCCTTTGTAGGACTTGCAAAGAAAAAAAACTTAAAGGATATAAGGATTGCCTTTGGAGCCGTTGGTCCAACAGTTGTGAGAAGTAGGGAGATTGAAGAGAAAATAATTAATATGGATATAAAAGATATTCATAAAATAATTGATATGTATAGCAATATAATTACTCCTATCGATGATCAAAGGTCTACTTCATTATATAGAAAAGAGGTATCCTTAAGACTTCTTGAAAACTTTTTATTGTCTTTTAAATAATTTTTTATAGGTGATGTTATGGAAAAGGAATTTAAAGAAAAAGAAATTTTAAAACTTGCTGAGAACTATAAAGAGGATATTAGCAAGTTTTTGAGGGATATGATAGCTATCCCAAGTGAGAGTGGTAATGAGAAGGAGATTATACTTAGAATTAAAGAGGAAATGATAAAGGTAGGCTTTGATAAGGTAGAGATAGATCCAATGGGAAATGTACTTGGATATATTGGGAAAGGGAAACACATAATTGCAATGGATGCTCATATAGATACTGTTGGTATTGGAGATATTTCTCTTTGGGATTATGACCCTTATATGGGTTATGAGGATGATGAGATAATAGTAGGAAGAGGAGCAAGCGACCAAGAGGGTGGAATGGCATCAATGGTATATGCGGGTAAGATAATAAAGGATTTAAACCTTTATGATGATTATACATTGATTGTTACGGGAACGGTTCAGGAAGAGGATTGTGATGGACTTTGCTGGCAGTATATCATAAATGAAGACAAGATAAGACCAGAATTTGTTGTAAGTACAGAGCCAACATCCTGCAAAATTTATAGAGGGCAAAGAGGAAGAATGGAGATTAAAGTTACAACAAATGGTATAAGTTGCCATGGTTCAGCCCCTGAGAGAGGAGATAATGCTATATATAAGATGGCACCTATAATAAATGATTTAAAAGGATTATCAGATAACCTTGGTTATGATGAGTTTTTAGGAAAAGGTTCTCTAACGGTATCTGAGATTTTCTTCTCATCTCCTTCAAGATGTGCTGTTGCAGATAAATGTACAATTTCAATAGATAGAAGGCTCACATTGGGCGAAACATGGCAAAGTGCACTTATAGAAATTGAAAATCTTCCATCAGTTAAAAATGCAAAGGCACAGGTTTCTATGTATAGCTATGATAAGCCTTCCTATACAGGACTTATATATCCTACGGAATGCTATTTTCCAAGCTGGATGATTCCAGAGGATCATGATGTGTGCAAAATTCTGGTTAATTGCTATAAAAGACTGTTTAAAGATGAGCCTGTAATTGATAAATGGACATTTTCTACAAATGGAGTAGCTATAATGGGAAGATACAATATACCATGTATTGGTTTTGGCCCAGGACATGAGGAGGAAGCCCATGCTCCAAATGAAAAAACTTTTAAAAGTGAGCTTGTAAAATGCGCAGCAATGTATGCACTAATACCTATGATGTATGTAAATTTTATACAAAATAAGGAGGGTTAATATGCAAACTTTATTTAGAGGGAGACATTTTATAACTCTTCAGGACTATACAAATGAAGAGATAGAAACTATGCTTGAGGTTTCTTTTGATTTAAAAAAGAAATTTGCGATGGGAATTAATACTCCATACCTTCTTTACAAAACAATATTTTTAATGTTCTTTGAGCAGTCAACAAGGACAAGAAATTCAATGGAGGCAGGCATAGCCCAGCTTGGAGGACATGCTAATTATCTTGATACGAGCACTATGCAAATAAGTCACGGTGAAAGTGCAAAGGATACAGCTATAATACTTTCAAGATTTGGACACGGAATTGCTTGTAGGAACTGTTTTTGGGGGATTGGGAATAAATATTTAATGGAAATGGCAAAGTATTCAACTGTACCAATAATGAACCTTCAATGCGATCTTTATCATCCTATGCAGGCCCTTGCAGATTTGATGACTATCAAGGAAAAATTTGGTGATACAAACAAGCTAAAAGTATCGATAATCTGGGCCTATGCAACAAGCCATAAAAAGCCTATATCAGTTCCAGTGTCTCAGGTTCTTTTGTTCCCAAGGTTTGGTATGGATGTAACTCTTGCTTATCCTATAGGTTATGAACTACCAGACTGGGTAATAGAAAAGGCAAAGAATTATGCAGAGAAATATAAGGGTAGTTTAAAGATAACTCATGATATGGAGGAGGCATATAGGGATGCAGATGTTGTTATACCAAAGAATTGGGGTAGCTGGGTTACCAATCCAAGTAAGGAGGCTATAGATGACCTTCTTGAAGCAAACAAACACTGGAAGTGTACTGAAGATATGATGAAGTTAACAAGCAAAGACTCTATATATATGCATGCTCTTCCAGCAGATAGAAATAATGAGGTTGAAGATTCTGTAATAGATGGACCACATTCTGTCGTATATGATGAGGCTGAAAACAGGCTACATACAGCAAAAGCTGTTATGACTCTCCTTATAGGAGGAAAGTGATATGTATATGCTGTTGAAAAACATATCTAAGGTTTTAACCTTTGATGATAATGACAATATATTTGATGGCGTAGATATATTGATTAAGGATAATGAAATTGTAAAGATAGGTAAAAATATTGAAATAGATAACCTTAGTGGTAGTGTTGTTGATTGCAAAGGCTTAATTGCAATGCCGGGATTTGTGAACACACATCACCATCTTTATCAAACACTTTTCAGGGGAATAGATGAGGTCCAGGAAAAGCCTCTTTTTCCATGGCTCATAGGGCTTTATGAGTTTTGGAAACATATAGACAGTGAGGCTGTTTATTATGGTTCTATGGTAGGATTCTGTGAGCTTTTAAAGACTGGATGTACTACAACAATGGATCACCATTATGTTTTTCCAAAAGGTAAGAGTCCATACCTAATAGATGAGCAGATAAAAGCCTCAAGAGATATAGGTATACGATTTCATGCTACAAGAGGCTCTATGTCAAGGGGGAAAAGTAAAGGAGGACTTCCACCGGATTGTGTTGTTCAGGATGAGGAGGAAATACTTTTAGATTGTGAAAGAGTGATAGATAAATATCATGACAGCAAAAAATTTGCTACGAACAGGATAGCCTTGGCCCCCTGTTCACCCTTTTCAGTAACTTTATCTTTAATGGAAAAGTGTAGAGATCTTGCAAGGGAGAAAAAAGTCATGCTTCATACTCACCTTGCTGAAACTTTAGATGAAGAAAAGTATTGCATAGAAAAGTATGGTAAAAGACCTGTTGAGCTTATGGAAAGTATAGGATGGGTTGGAGAGGATGTTTGGTTTGCCCATGTAATACATGTAAATGATGATGAAATTAAGATTTTAAAAGGAAGTGGTGTTGCTCACTGCCCATCTTCAAATATGAAGCTCTCAAGTGGAATATGTAGGACAACGGAACTTGTTAAAGCAGGAGTTAATGTTGGCATTGCTGTTGATGGCAGTGCTTCAAACGATGGCTCTAATATGTGGGA
Organism: Caloramator sp. E03; assembly: GCF_006016075.1. Classification (NCBI taxonomy): domain Bacteria; kingdom Bacillati; phylum Bacillota; class Clostridia; order Eubacteriales; family Clostridiaceae; genus Caloramator; species Caloramator sp. E03. Next base: position 1,597,358 of record NZ_CP040093.1, read on the forward strand.
GGAAGTTAGAAGGGCTTATCTTCTTAATCATTTAAAGTATGGTAATGAAGGGCTTAGTGCTTATGAAGTTTTAAAAATGGCAACAAAGGGAGGAGCTAAAGTTTTAGGAAGGGACGATATAGGAGAGTTGTCCTGCGGTAAAGCTGCAGATATCATACTTTTGGATATAAGTGATATTGCTTATGCAGGCTGTCATAATCCTATAGTTGGTATAGTAACCTGTGGAAACTCAAGCCTTGTTAATATGACAATAGTTAATGGTAAAATACTTGTAAAGGATGGTCACCTTACCTTAGTTGATGAAGATATGATAAAAAATGAAGCTAATAAAATAGCAATGGAAATTGTAAGAAGAGAAAGAGAGAAAATGTATTAAAATCCAAAATTATTGTTTATAATAGAAATAATAGTTCAATCTTTATAATTTTCAATGTTATATTATAACAAAGGAAGGGATGATTATGATGGGTAAGGTGCCAAGTGATATTGAAATAGCACAAAAAGCTAAAATGAAGGATATTAGGGAAATTGCAAAATCTGCCGGGATACTTGAAGATGAGCTTGAATTATATGGAAAATACAAAGCAAAAGTTTCCTTAGATATTTTTAAAAGATTAAAGGATAAAAAGAACGGAAAGCTTGTGCTTGTTACGGCTATAACTCCAACACCAGCAGGAGAGGGAAAATCAACTACAACTGTAGGTCTTGGACAAGCACTAAATAAGATTGGTAAGAATGCAATAATAGCATTAAGAGAACCTTCTTTAGGCCCTGTATTTGGAATTAAAGGAGGGGCAGCAGGAGGAGGATATGCTCAAGTTGTACCTATGGAAGATATTAATCTCCACTTTACAGGGGATATGCATGCAATAACCTCTGCAAACAACCTACTATCAGCAGCTATAGATAATCACATCCATCAGGGAAACAGTCTTAGAATAGATTCCAGGCAAATTATATGGAAAAGAGTTTTAGACATGAACGATAGAGCATTAAGGGATGTTGTAATTGGCCTTGGGGGGAAAGCAAACGGTTTTGTAAGGCAGGATGGCTTTATGATAACTGTTGCTTCTGAGATTATGGCAATACTTTGCTTATCGGAAGATCTTATGGATTTAAAAAGAAGGATAGGCAAAATAATAATTGGATATAATTTCGATGGCGAACCTGTAACTGCAAAGGATTTGAAGGTTGACGGTGCTATGACTCTTCTTTTAAAGGATGCAATAAAGCCTAATCTTGTTCAAACTCTTGAAAATACTCCTGCACTTATTCATGGAGGTCCCTTTGCAAACATTGCCCATGGATGTAATAGCTTGATTGCAACAAAACTTGGATTGAAACTTGCAGATTATTTAATTACTGAAGCAGGTTTTGGTGCAGATCTTGGTGCTGAAAAATTCCTTAATATAAAATGTAGGTATGGGGGATTAAATCCATCAGCTGTGGTTATCGTTGCAACAATTAGGGCTTTAAAGATGCATGGAGGAGTTAAAAAGACTGATCTTAATATAGAAAACCTTGAAGCTCTTGATAAAGGTTTTGCAAATCTTTCAAAACAGGTTGAAAACATAAAGAAGTTTGGAATCCCTGTTATGGTTGCAGTTAATAGATTTTCTGCTGATACAGAATCTGAAGTAGAACTATTAATTAGAAAATGTAAAGAATATGGCGTGGAGGTTGCTCTTAATGAAGTATGGGAAAAAGGTGGAGAAGGCGGAATAGAAATGGCTGAGAAACTTGTAGACCTATTAGATAGGGAACAATCAAATTATAAACCTCTATATGACATTGAAAAATCCATACCAGAAAAGATAGAAACAATCGTTAAAGAAATATATGGAGGAGAGGGAGCTGACTTCTCACCAAAAGCATTAAAGGAAATAAAAAAACTTGAGGAACTTGGACTTGACAAAATGCCTGTATGTATGGCAAAAACTCAGTATTCCTTATCTGACAACCCTCAGCTTTTAGGGGCTCCAAAGGGTTTTAGGATTACTGTAAATGATGTTAGAATATCAGCTGGTGCTGGTTTTATAGTATGCCAGACAGGTGATATAATGACAATGCCGGGACTTCCAAAAGTTCCAGCAGCTGAAAACATAGATATAGATGAGAATGGAGTTGTAACAGGACTGTTTTAATATTTATTTTATAAATAAGGTGGGCATAATCAACCCACCTTATTTCATTTTGTTTTATGAATACCACGGGCTATGCCCGTGGTTCTAAAAAGCTTATAGCTATGGGTAGAAAAAATTTTCCTCCTTTGATAGAATAAATGATAACGGTCTGCCAACCGAAATCAAATCAAAGGAGGAAAACAATATGGATAATGAAAGTTTATCACATACCAAATGGAATTGTAAATATCATATTGTATTTGCACCAAAATATAGACGGCAAATAATATATGGGAAAATAAAAGAAGACATAGGCAAGATATTAAGAAAATTATGTGAATATAAAGGAGTAGAAATAATAGAAGCAAACGCATGTAAGGATCATATACATATGCTTGTAAGTATACCACCTAAATTAAGCGTAGCACAGTTTATGGGATATTTAAAAGGGAAAAGTTCATTGATGATATTTGATAGACATGCAAATTTAAAATATAAGTATGGGAATAGACAGTTTTGGTGTAAAGGATATTATGTAGATACAGTAGGCAGAAATAAAAAAGTGATAGAAGAGTATATAAAGAATCAATTACAGGAAGACATAGCGTATGATCAAATAAGTTTGAAAGAATATATAGACCCGTTTACGGGTGAGCCGGTGAACAAAGGCAAAAAATAAGCCCCTTTAGGGGCAGCCTGAAAAAAATATGCGGTTGGCAGACAATTCAGCGTGTCTTTAGACACAGCCAGTAATATGCCCTTATAGGGCTAATGCAAACCACCCGTTTTACGGGTGGTCATGATTAATTGCAAAATAAGGAAAAAATTATAAGTAAAACAAGACCAGCTGTGATAAAATAGTAATAGAATTATGATTGTGTTAAGTAAATATGAAAAAATAGCGTAGCTACACGTATAATTACACAAAATTACACAGTTTTTTTATGTAATCTAAATTAATAAAATTTGATAATACTGGATTTATCAAAAAAAGGCATGCCGAAGGCACCTACTTAAAACTTAAAATGTAGGTGTGTTAAGAATATATGGTTTATTTGAGAATTAAGCAGACAGAAGCCAGTTATTAATATTTTTTTCATCAACTAAAATACCAGCAACTTGTGCAGGAGTTAGATTGTTTAAAGAATAGTGAGGTCTTAAAAAATTATAATGGAAAATAAACATTGCTATTAGAGTGTTTGCACTTTCAAATGATTTAAAACCTCTTTTACGTTTATACCAGTCTTTAAATGTATCATTAAAAGCTTCTAGCAAGTTGTTGGATATATCATCTTTAAATGATTGAACTTTTATGTGTTTTGAAGAATTAAAAATAGTTTTAGTAGCAAGATTATATGAGCCTAATCTATCGGTCACAATAGCCGATGGACATCCAAACTTACTTGCAGATTTAAACAAGGAAAAAGCTTGAGAAGCATCTCTTGAAGGAGATAAATTAAAACCAAGAACCATTCTGGTTTCTGAATCTATAATTAACCAAAGATAATGTTTTTTACCATTAATAAAAACGACAGTTTCGTCGGCATGCCATTCATCAGATGCACTTAAATCAAGATTTTCAGTAAGTTTATTAGCTATACTTAGAAAAATTGGAGCAAATTTTTTGCACCAAGATGCAATAGTTACATGAGAAACTTTGACATTGTAGGTTAGTTTAAAAAATTGAGATATTCTTCTTGTTGAAGAACCATTTAGATAATAGAGGTTAAGTGCAGTAAGAATTAAAAATAATGGAAATCTCATTCTTTTAAAATCTGTCTTTCCTTTAATTAATTCACAAGATGCAGAGGGTATATTAATAGGTTTTGCAACATAAATAGAATGACCACATTTTTTAGAGTTGCAAGTATAATGGGAATAGTACTCATAATCATGGTGCAAATAAGTACCACTACCACAAACAGGACAACGAGGATACCCTCTCAATACACGATTTTTCTTACCCTTATAATCTTCAAGAGTAAACTGACGTCTACAGTCTTTACATTGATATTTTTGATTACCTGCTTTGTCTTTCCCAAAGCGATAGAGATTTTGACTATGGCATCTTGGACATGAAATTTTATTCAATGACTTGCACATAATTTCATCTCTCCTTCGGAGGTATTTTGTTTTTCGCTATATATAAGATAACTCAAAGGAGAGATGAAATTCAAATATCATATAACTTAACAAAACTAGAATTATTATAAGGAGGGGGAAAATGAAAAAGGTTAGGGTTGAAGATGCTGTTGGAATGGTACTTGCCCACGATCTTACAAAAATAATTCCAGGTAAATTTAAAGGGGCAGCATTTAAAAAAGGACACATTATTGAAGAAAAAGATATAATAGAGCTAAAAAGTATGGGTAAAAATCATGTGTATATATTAGAAATTAATGAAGGTATTATACATGAGGATGATGCTGCCATAAAAATTGCAAAGGCAGCTTCAGGGGAAAATATTATCCTTCAAGGTCCATCGGAGGGGAAAATAAATTTTATAGCAGAAAAGAGAGGAATTTTAAAAGTTAATGAAAGAGCACTATATAAGATAAATAGTATAGAAATGATTATGTTTGCTACTCTTCATAACAATACCATTGTAGATAAGAATAAATCAGTTGGAGGAACAAGAATAATACCTTTGACTATTGAAAAGGAGAAGATTGATGAAGTTGAAAATATATGCAAAGAATATGGGAAGGTTATAAGTGTAAAAGAGTTTAAAAGTTGTAAAGTTGGATTAATAGTAACAGGAACAGAAGTATATGAAAAAAGGATAACGGATAAGTTTGGGCCTGTACTTAAAAATAAAATAAGTGAATATCAATGTACATTAGATATAATAAAATATGCCAGAGATGATAAAGAAGCTATAAAAAATGTAATTGAAGATCTTATAGATGAAGGATGTGAAATAATACTTTTATCTGGGGGAATGTCCGTTGATGCTGATGATGTAACCCCATCAGCAATAAAGGATGTGGCAGATAATGTTATAATATATGGAGCACCGGTTCTTCCGGGGGCTATGTTTATGATGGCTTATAAAAATAATATACCATTAATTGGAATACCTGCCTGTGGCATGTATTATAAGATTACTATTTTTGATTTAATATTTCCAAGAATTCTTGCAGGGGAGATTATAACAAGGGATGACATAATAAGATTAGGTCATGGCGGATATTGTGAAAGCTGCAAAGAATGCCGTTTCCCAAGTTGCAGCTTTGGAAAATAGGAGGTTAGTATGAAAAAGAGTATTATTACTATTTTCATAATTATTTTCATTTCTGGGGGGTTATTTAAGCTTTTTAATATTAAAATTAAGGCTTCATCTTCAAATAAAGCAGATAAAGAAATTACTGTTACGGCAGCGGCAGATTTAGTATTTGCCTTTAGAGAAATAGGTGAACTTTATGAAAAAAGTACAGGCAATAAGGTAAAGTTTATTTTTTCATCCTCAGGAACGGCAAGGGAGCAGATTGAAAATGGTGCACCTTATGATGTTTATGCCAGTGCAAATATTAAATATGTTGATGATTTAATAGGTAAAGATAAGATAATTCCTGATACTAAAAAGATTTATGCCATAGGAAGAATAGGAGTTGCCACAAATGTTAAAAGCTCATTAAAAGTAAATGATGTAAGAGATTTGTTAAAGACTGAATATAAAAAAATAGCAATTGCAAATCCGGAACATGCACCTTATGGATTAGCCTCAAAGGAAGCGTTAGAATCCTTAGGACTTTGGGAAAAACTAAAGGATAAAATAATATACTGTAAGGATATTCAAGATGTTTTAACCATGATAAAATCTGGCAATGTGGAGGCTGGATTTATATCTTTATCTGTATATAGAAAGGATGAAGTTAATTTTCTATTAATTGATGATAAACTACATAAACCTTTAAAGCAGGCTATTGCTGTTGTTAAGGGAACAAAAAATGAAAAAATAGCAAGGGATTTTATAAAGTTTGTAAATGGGAAACAGGGTAGAGATATTATGAAAAAATATGGGTTTGTTTTACCAGGAGAGATAGATTAAATGAAAGGAATTGATTTGTTTCCATTGCTTTTATCTTTAAAGGTTGCATCTACATCAACGATTATAAGCATAATTTTAGGACTTCCAATTGCATATTTTTTAAGCAAAAGAAATGATAGGCTATCGGATTTTATTGATACTATAACCAATTTACCTGTAGTTTTACCTCCAACAGTTCTAGGATATTATTTGCTCGTATTTATTGGAAGACAGTCCCTAATTGGAAGATTTCTTGAGGATAATTTTAATGTTATGATAGTTTTTACTCCTACAGGAGCTGTAATTGCTTCAATGGTAGTATCAATACCTTATATGATAAAAGCCTCAAAGGTATCTTTATCAGAGGTAAATGAGGATTATATAAACGCAGCAAGGTTACTTGGCAGGGGAGAAATTAATATATTCTTTACAATTATTATTCCAATATGCTGGAGAGGGATAATGTCTGGAATTACTATGACCTTTGTAAGGGCATTGGGAGATTTTGGGACAACCCTTATGGTTGCGGGAAGCATACCAGGTAAAACTCTTACTATGCCTATTGCAATATATGATGCACTTCAATCTGGCAATAATGCAATGGCAAATTTTCTTGTTTTTATTATGACATTTATTTCAATAATTGTACTTTATATATTAAACTGGCTTGAAAAGAAGATAAAAAGGGGATGATTTTGTGCTTGAGGTATCTATTTCTAAAACTATTGGGAATTTTAAACTTACATCCTCTTTTTGCTGTGAAAAAGAAATCTTGGGGATTATTGGACCTTCAGGCTGTGGGAAAAGTATGACTTTAAAGTGTATAGCTGGGATTTTCACCCCTGATGATGGATATATAAGGCTTTACGGGAAAGAACTTTTTAATTCATATAAAAAAATAAATGTTATTCCTCAACAAAGAAATATAGGATATGTATTTCAAAATTATGCTCTTTTCCCACATCTTACTGTATATGAGAACATAGCCTATGGAATAAGTAAAATTGAAAAGAAAATTCGCCATAATAAAGTTATGGATATGATAGATAAAATGCAGCTTAATGGACTTGAAAAAAGGTATCCATCCCAGCTTTCTGGAGGACAGCAGCAAAGGGTTGCATTAGCAAGGAGTCTTATTACAGAACCTAAACTTTTACTTTTAGATGAGCCTTTTTCAGCTCTTGATACAAATGTTAGGAATACTTTAAGAAAGGAACTTTTAAATATAGTAAGGCAAAGATATAATGGCATAGTGATTCTTGTAACTCATGATATCGAAGAGGCCTATGAGATGAGCAATAAGATATTAATAATGAATGATGGGAGGGTTGTTCAGGCTGGAGATAAAAAAGAGGTTATTAGAAATCCTGCTTCTTTAATAGCAGCAAGGATTACGGGATGTAAAAATTTTTTTGATGCAAAACTTATAGGTAAAGAAGGAGAATATACAATTATAAAATCAAAGGAAATTATGCTATATGTTAAAAAAAATAATTTTTTATCATATTCTAATATAATTGCAGGAGTAAGAGCAGAGGATATAACGATTTTACAAGAAAATAATGGTAAATTGAATACATTTAATTGTAAAATTATTGATATAATAGAAGGATTATCTCATACAATGATTATTGCTGATTGTATGGGTATACCCCTTGAGGTTCAAGTTTCAAATAATGACACATATTTAAAAAATAAAGAAAGAATACTTTTACATATACCTCCAGATAGAATATTTTTATTAAAATAAAGAGGTGAGCTTATGTCAGAAGATATTATAATTGAAAAGTTAAACGAGGCTATTAAACAAAATAAAGGTGCAGGCCTTGTTAGTGTTGTTGATTCGACTGGCTCAAGCCCAGGAAAAAAGGGATTTATTATGGCAGTTTTTGATGATAAAAGTACTGTTGGTACAATTGGAGGTGGAGAGGTAGAAAAGTTAGTAATAGAAAAAGCAATAAAATGTATTGATGAAGGAAGAGATGAACTTTTAACTTTTAAGCTTGAAGATAAAGGAGATCTTCACATACAGTGTGGGGGAACAATCACCATATTTATAAAAACCTTTGGAAGAAAAGATAAGCTTTTGATTGCTGGAGGAGGGCATGTTTCAAAGGCAATATATGAAATAGCAAAAAATTTTAATTTTAAAATAGTTATCTTCGAAGATAGAAAAGAATATGGAAACATTGAAAGGTTTCCAAACTGTGAGATTATTATTGGAGATATAGGTGAGAATATTAAAAATTATAATATCGATAATAGGTGTTATATTGTAATAGTAACAAGAGGGCATATACAGGATGAAAATGCTTTAAAAGCTTCTTTAAATAGAGGTGCAGCTTATGTTGGTATGATAGGAAGCATAAATAAAACAAAACATATAATGCAAAATCTATTAAATGAAGGATATTCAAAGGATGAACTTGAAAGAGTTTATGCTCCAATTGGTATTTGTATTGGAGGGGATAGTGCAGAGGAAATAGCTCTTAGTATTTTGTCGGAAATATTTATTGTTAAAAATAAGGGGCAATTAAGACATAAAAGGGATATTTAAGTATTTTACATGGTATGAAACAAATAAACAGGAAGAAGGGATGCTATGAATGAGTATATTCTTTCTATTGATTGCGGTACACAAAGCATAAGAGCACTTATTTTTGATACAAAAGGGGAATTAATTGCAAAGGAATCAATGGAATTTAAAAGGCCATATTATTCTAATTATCCAGGGTGGGCTGAACAGGATGCTAATGTTTATTGGAATGGACTTTGTAATGTATGTAGAAGCATTAAAGAAAAAAATGAGAATATTTTTGAAAATATAGCAGGTGTTACAATAACAACTATGAGAGATACAGTTGTAAACATTGATAAAAATGGACAGCCTCTTCGTCCTGTAATACTTTGGCTTGATCAGAGGATGGCAAAGTGTGAGGAACCTATACCGTTTTTTTATAATATAATATATAGCTTAATAGGTATGAAAAGTGCTGTTGAAATTTCAAGAAGAAAATCAAAGGCTAACTGGATTAAGGAAAATGAAAAGGAAATTTGGGAAAGAACCTATAAATATTTAATGTTGTCAGGATACTTGAATTTTATGCTAACTGGTGAGATGGTTGATTCTGTTGCATGCCAGATAGGGCATATACCCTTTGATTATAAAAATTTTTCCTGGCCAAAATCCTTTTCAAATTATAGATGGAGCATGTTTGGGGTGGAACAAGATAAGCTCCCGTCATTAGTTCAACCGGGGAGTATTATTGGGTATGTTACTGAAAAAGCTTCAAAAGAAAGTGGAATAAAAAAGGGGCTTCCTGTTATAGCATCAGCTTCAGATAAAGGATGTGAGACTTTAGGATGTGGATGCCTTGATTTAAGCAGTGCAAGTATAAGCTTTGGAACTACTGCAACGGTTCAGATAACTTCCAAAAAGTATATAGAACCTATTTCTTTTATGCCTTCCTATCCAGCAGCAATCCCATACTGCTATAATGCAGAAATTCAAATATACAGAGGCTATTGGATGATAAGCTGGTTTAAAAATGAATTTGGAGCAGAGGATATAATAGAAGCAAAGAAAAAAGGGATTGATGTGGAAGAACTTTTAAGTAATAAATTAGATAAAATACCAGCAGGATCTTTAGGACTTATGCTTCAGCCCTTTTGGAGTCCAGGACTAAAAATGCCGGAGGCAAAAGGGGCAATGATAGGCTTTGGGGATGTACATACAAGGCTTCATGTTTATAGGGCTATTATAGAAGGAATAAACTATGGGCTTCTTGATGGGATAGAAAAAATTGAAAGAAAGTCAAAAAAGAAAATAGACAGGATTATAGTTTCAGGAGGAGGATCAAAAAGCGATACTATATGCCAAATTACTGCTGATATGATGGGAAGAAATGTTTTTAAAGGTCAAACTTATGAAATGTCAGGGCTTGGCTCTGCCATGAATGGATTTGTCGGGCTTAAAATATATAAATCTTATGAAGATGCAGTGAAAAATATGGTTCATTATGTTAAATGTTTTGAACCAAATAAAGAAAATCATAAATTATATAACAAGCTTTTTAACAGAGTTTATAAAAGGATATACCCAAATTTAAGAAAATCATATTTTGAGATTCAACGTATTACAGGATATCCAAATATTTATTAAAAGAATTGACCTGAATTAGGTCAATTCTTTTGGCATATATAAACTCCTGATATTATAAGAAGAGCTGTTAATATTTTTATAGGATATAGTGTTTCCTTTAATATCAAAGTTGAAAGTATTATTGAGAATATAGGAACAAGGTTTATAAATATTGCTGTTTTAGAGGGACCAATTTGTTTTATTGACATTTGCTGAACAAGATATCCTATTACAGATGGGAATATACTCATGTATATACTTGCTATGTAAGAATAATAAGGTATATTATTTATAAGCTTCCAAGGAGCTTCATAAATTACAAAGGGTATTAGAAATATTGTACAAAAAAGGAAACTATAATATGTAAGAATTAAAGGAGAGTAGTTTGGCATAACTTTTTTGCTATACACAGAATAGCTTGCCCACATTAAAACCGCAATTATCATTAATATATCACCTTTATTGAAGGATAGCGTTTTAAATATTGAAATATCTGCATTTGTTAATGTTAAGAATACACCTATAAATGATAGTATAATGCCTAATATTCTTTTAAAATTAATTCTATCCTTTAAGAATATAATACATAGAATAGTTGTAATAAGGGGATTAGTTGCTGCTATTATTGATGAATTTATAGCGGTGGTGTATTTTAATGCATTAAAAAACAAAACATGATAACCAAACATTCCAACAATACCTGTAAAGGAAAAAACAGGTATATCCTTTTTTGATATTTTAAAGGATGAACCTTCCTTTTTATTAATGATGAAATAAAGTATTAAAGATGCAAGGGAAAACCTTAGAAAGGTTAGAGTGTATGCAGGTATGTATGGGGCCGAAAGCTTTCCTGCAATAAAGGCTCCAGCCCAAAAGGTTGTAGATAATATCATTAATAGGTATATCTTTTTATTTGACATATTTATTCCCCCAAACCTCATAGATTATTTTTTATATTAATAAAATGGATGAAATAATTTAAGAAAGCAAGTATTGTAGCACAAAGAGTTAAGTAAAGTAAGTATGTACCAATGGATTTATTAAATATTAAAACAAAAATTGATATATAAAAAAGTATTGTTGCAGTTTTACCATAATAATTTGCTGGTAAAACTTTTTTATATTTATAAAGGTTTATTCCTCCAATTACCATTGTAAGTTCCTTTACAAGAAAAGGAGCAACTATCCAGCGAGGTATTATATACCTATAGGCAAGGCAGAACAATACAGTAAGTGTCATGAGCTTATCAGCCAGAGGATCAAGAACAGTTCCAATCTTTGTAACAAGGTTATATTTTCTTGCAATATGACCATCAAGAAAATCGGTAATTCCTGCTATAAAGAATACGACCATAGACAAAAAAAATGAGTATTTAATATTTGAAAAGTAAATAATACAAAAAACGGGTATTAGGAGGAATCTTATTATAGTTAGCATGTTAGGTATGTTCATATTAACCTCCAATATAATTTTATTAATATCATTATTATAAAGTATATTATAAAATTGTAAAAGGGTATCAATAAATTTCGCATTTTTATATATTTATTTTATTATTAAAGTTTTTTTGTTTTTTTATTACACATAAAATCCGAAATTAATAATTAATTTTTAAATAAATGTTCGTGAAAATATTTGACTCACGACTTAAGCTTTGATAGTATAAATATGTGCTCTTTTTTAAAGGAGGTATAAAATATGAAAAAATACGATGTTATAATTGTTGGCGGAGGTCCGGCAGGAATTTTCGCTGCTATTGAGCTTAGCCGGAGAAATGATAATCTTAAGATACTTTTACTTGAAAAGGGAAAGAGTATAATAAACAGAAGATGTCCTATAAGCTATAGTGAAAAGAAGTTGAAGTGCCAACATTGTGAACCTTGTGCAATAGTTTCAGGATGGGGTGGTGCTGGAGCTTTTAGTGATGGGAAATTAACTCTGACAACGGAATTTGGAGGAGTGCTTGATGAGTATATCGATAAATCAGAGCTTGAAAGCCTTATAGATTATGTTGATAAAATATACCTTGAATTTGGAGGACCGCAGGAAGTACATGGTGATATTACCCCTGAGGTTGAAAATATAATGAAGAAGGCTGCAGCTGCGGACCTTAAATTCATACCTGCAAGAATTAGGCACCTTGGAACAGATAACTGCTTTAACATATTAAAGGATATGGAAACTTACCTTAGGGAAAGAATAGATGTGAAAACTTTATGTGCTGTAAAAAAACTATTGGTTAAAGATGATGTTGCTTTTGGAGTTGAAACTGAAGATGGCCAAATATATGAATCAGATTATGTAATTGTATGTCCAGGAAGAGAAGGTTCTGACTGGTTCTCAACAGAGGTTGAAAGACTAAATATAGAAGTTACAACAAATCCTGTTGATATAGGAGTTAGGGTTGAATGTCCAGCAATTATTATGAAGGATATTACAGATGCAGTTTATGAGTCAAAGCTAATATATTATACAAAATCTTTTGATGACAGGGTTAGAACTTTCTGTATGAATCCTTATGGTGAAGTTGTTGTTGAAAACAACAGTGGAATTAATACTGTAAATGGGCATAGCTTTGCAAATAAAAAGTCTAATAATACTAACTTTGCATTGCTTGTTAGCAAAAACTTTACGAAACCTTTCCGATCACCAATAGAATATGGTAAATACATTGCAAGCCTTGCAAACATGCTTGGAGAAGGGGTTATAGTTCAAAGGCTTGGAGATCTTTTAGAGGGAAGAAGAACAACTGAAGAGAGATTAAAAAGAGGTCTTGTAGAGCCTACATTAAAGGATGCTACTCCTGGGGATTTAAGCCTTGTTTTACCTTATAGATTTTTAACTGATATAATTGAAATGCTTGAGGCTTTAGATAAAATTGCTCCTGGAATATATTCAAAGCATACCCTTTTATATGGAGTTGAAGTTAAATTCTATTCAATGAGACTAAAGCTATCTAATGTTCTTGAAACCCAGATAAAAAATCTCTTTGCAGCAGGTGATGGTGCAGGAGTTACAAGAGGTCTTGCCCAGGCTTCTGTTTCAGGTGTTATGATAGCAAGAGAAATATTAAGAAGAATTTGAGGTGATATTATGTCGGGAGTTGTTGTTATAGGGGCACAATGGGGAGATGAAGGAAAAGGAAAAATAACTGATTTTTTAGCTGAAGGTGCAGATGTTGTTGTAAGATATCAAGGAGGAAACAACGCAGGACATACTGTTGAAGTTGAAGGGAAAAAATATAAGCTTCATCTTGTACCATCAGGAATACTTTATGATGATAAGCTTTGTATAATAGGAAATGGGGTTGTAATAGATCCTAAGGCCCTTCTTGAGGAAATTGAATATCTTGAAGGAGAAGGAGTTAAAGTTACTCCTAAAAAGCTTGTTATAAGCGACAGGGCACATGTTATAATGCCATATCATAAGATACTTGATGGCCTTTCAGAGAAAAAAAGAGGAAAGGCAGATATCGGAACTACAGGTAAAGGAATAGGACCTTGTTATACTGATAAACATGAAAGATCAGGAATAAGGATCTGTGATCTATTTCATATAGAGGTTTTTAAAGAAAAGTTAAAGCAAAACATCGAACTTAAAAATAAAATAATATGCGATGTATATGGAGGAGACCCTTTAAGTTTTGAAGAAATTTACGATGAATATATAAATTATGCAAATAGGTTAAGGGATTTTGTATTTGATACATCTGTTGTACTTTATGATTCTATTAAGAAGGGTAAGAAAGTATTATTTGAAGGAGCTCAAGGAACTCTTCTTGATATAGATTATGGAACATATCCTTATGTAACATCTTCTCATCCTATATCAGGAGGAGTATGTATTGGAGCAGGAGTTGGCCCCACTATGATATCTAATGCAGTTGGAGTATGCAAAGCATATACAACAAGAGTTGGGAAGGGACCTTTCCCAACGGAGTTATTTGATGAAATGGGAGATTTTATAAGAGAAAAAGGATTTGAATATGGAACAACTACAGGTAGGGCAAGAAGGTGCGGATGGCTTGATCTTGTTATATTAAAGTATGCAGTTAGAATATCAGGCCTAACGAGCCTTGCCATAACTAAACTTGATACTCTATCCGATATTGATGAGATAAAGGTATGTGTTGGATATGAAATGGATGGTAAGGTAATAGATTATTTCCCAGCATCTTTAGAAGATCTTGCAAAATGTAAGCCTGTTTATGAAAGCTTTAAAGGCTGGGACAGCTCTATAGAAAAAGCAAAAACCTTTGAGGAACTACCAGAAAATGCGAAGATATATCTAAAGAGGATAGAGGAGTATACAGGCGTTAGAATCTCTATAGTTTCTGTTGGTCCTGCAAGGCACCAGACAATTATTATTAATAAGATGTAAGGCAGCAAATACAGCTGCCTTATTCCATTTATTACCTTAAAAAATTAATAAAAAAATGTATTGACAGGTATATAATTTTCTTGTATTATATAAAAGTGTCAGGCGACAAAAAGCCTTGAAAAAAGTAATGTGGCCCCTTGGTCAAGTGGTTAAGACATCGCCCTTTCACGGCGGTAACATGGGTTCGAATCCCGTAGGGGTCACCATCTTGGGAGCATAGCTCAGCTGGGAGAGCATCTGCCTTACAAGCAGAGGGTCATAGGTTCGAGCCCTATTGTTCCCACCATTTTGGCCCAGTAGCTCAGTTGGTTAGAGTGCCGGCCTGTCACGCCGGAGGTCGAGGGTTCGAGCCCCTTCTGGGTCGCCATTTGCCGGCTTAGCTCAATAGGCAGAGCAACTGACTTGTAATCAGTAGGTTATTGGTTCGATTCCGATAGCCGGCTCCAAAATAAAGACCCTGCTAATGCAGGGTCTTTTTCTTATCCTGATTTTTTCCTATTGATGTTTTTCATGATTCTAATATCATCCCCAAAGAATTCAAATATGCTAAAGAGGCCAAATATTCTTGATGTTATTCTATCAGGGTAGCATTGATTAAAACTTTCAATTGGAATGTTAGTTGAAATAATCATTTTTTTATTTTTAAGAAGCCTTGTATTTATTACATTAAATAACTCTGTTTGAGAGAAGGATGTATTCTGCTCAGTGCCTAAATCATCAATTATAAGAAGATCGCAATCAAAAATATCTTCAATTATATCAGGTGAAGAGTTTTCATCAAAACGAGCCCTTCTTAGAGTTTCTATAAGCTCTACCGCTGTTTGATATATTACTACCTTTCCCATATCAAGAAGTTCCTTAGCTATGCAGTTTGATAAAAAAGTTTTTCCAAGACCAGACTTGCCGGAAAAAAATAGATTTTCATTAGAGGAATCAAAATTTTTATAAAAGGCAATGCATCTTGTATATATTTGCTGCATGTTCTCTAAAGGAGAAAGTCCATACTGAGGGTTTCTTTCTTTGGAATAAAGAGAAAAGTCAAAGGTATCAAAGTTTTCGTATTTTAAAATATCCTTTAGATTTGATTGATTGTATAAGTTGTTAATAATTTTTTGCTTAAAACAGGAACACTTTTCGTTATCAATATATCCTGTGTCCTTGCATTTTTGACATTTATATTTTATCTCAAGGTAGTCTATGGGATATTTATTTTGTACTAATATCTCAGCCTTCTCCATTTTAAGATCCGTTATTTTTTTTCTTCCTTCAATTATTAATGATTCGCTATCAGCGCCTTTAAATATAGAAGAAGCAATTTCCAGCCCTATTTTTGATATTTCCTCATCTATCTCTTTAATCCTTGGAAGTTTTTCATATATTTCTTCTTGACGCTTTTTTTGTTCAGATTTAGCGTTTTCTTGAAGGTGATCATATTCTTTTAATATTTCTATTACAAATTTACTTTTCATTTGAATCACCCCTTCCTAAAAGTTGCCTTTTAAGCTCTGCCATATCGTATTGGCTTTCAAAGTTCTGTATTTTATTAAATGGTTGTGATTTTTTTCTTGACTTTTTAGATAGTTTGTTTAAATCTTCTACTTTTTTTACTCCATTTTTATACCAATCAGAAAGTATAGCATCTATATAGTTGAAGTTTCCTTCGTTTATTCTCATAATACATATACGGCATGCTTCAAGGACTATTTCAAGAGGAAAACCCATTTTAAATAGCCACTTCTCCATGAATTCTTCCTGTGGCTTTGATATTTCTGAATCTTTAAAGCCAAGATAACTTGCTATGGCTCTATATTTATTCCATTTATCTTCACGCATCTTGATTTGTTTTTGAGCATCTTCAATAGACTTAACGCCACTATCATGCCAAGCTATTGCGACTTTTTCTATATATCTTATATCTGTTTTTTTCTTTGCTGCACAGTATTCAACAAGAAGTAATATAACTTCTGGAGTAAAATTAAAATCATCTAAAAAGTTCATATAAGTTAATATTTCTTTTGAATATAAAGGTCTTCCTATCAGTTTTTCTATGTGTTCAAGCATATCCTTTGAAAAATCATTTAAATATAAATTATTATTTTTTATTTGCATAGATTCATCTAAGAATTCCAAGGTTCCATCATTTGATAAATGAAGGAGCCCTTTTTCTTCCCAATATTCAAAGGCTTTTATTACATCTGTCTGCAAAAGACCAAGAGTTTGAGATATGTCTTCAATGCTTGTGTCCATATTTGATAATGCATACCTAAGACAAATAAGATATACCTTTACAAATTCACCCTTGGCCTCTGGAAGATACTTATCTATGAATTTATTATCAACAGGAGTAAATTCAAGTTTGGGTATATTAAATTTTATGTTTCCCATAATAACACTCCTTAATTAACTGTATTAATATTATATCAAAACCAATATATGCCCTCAACAAAATAGGAATAATTTAAAAGGATGTGCATAATAATATCATATTATAATGCACTTGCAAAATAGAAGTTTTTGGTGTATAAATAAAGTGTACGTTAATGAAAGGAGGCGATTCGGTGAATTTTAAAGCTAATCGCTATTTTCAGGGTTTATTTGGCTATATTAGCTTTATTCGGCGTAATTTAAAATCTATTCCGCTTATTGCTATAATATCAGGGCTTCTTGTCGCGATTTGTACATATAGTATATATCAAGCGAAGTCTACAACATATCTTCTAAAGGTCAATAATAAGCCAGTATGTTATGTTAAAAAATTAAGCGATGTAAAATCTATATTAAAGTCTATTAAATCCTCTGAAGGTGAAGATATTTTAAAATCTGTTACTTACACTAAAACAACGGAACAATCAAAAAATCTTCAATTGGATGAAGCAGAAAAAGCAATAAGATATGAGCTTGGACTTGAGATTAAAGCTCTTGAGATTTTAGCAAATGGAGTGGAAATTGCAAAGGTTTATGATAAAAGTACAGCTGATAAAGTTATTCAAAAAGTAAAAGAATACTATTACCCTAAAGTTAACGGTAGCTGTGAAATATTATCAAGTACAATAAAAGAACAAATTACCTTTAAAGATGTAAACGCTAAAGCTTCAGAGATTTTAAATCTAGATGATGCTGTGAAGAAGATTGTAGGGAAGAAAGAAGTAGAAAAAATTTATATAGTTAAAGAGAAGGATACGATATGGGATATAGCTATTAAAAACAACATGACAGTTGAAGAACTAAGGCAGGCAAATCCTAATATAAATATAGATTTAATAAATATCGGACAAGAGATAAAACTTGCAGTTAGTCAGCCATATATAAATGTACAGATAGTTGCAAAGATAAAGGATAGAGAAGAAATACCTTATGATACAAAGGAAGTAGAGGATAAAAAGCTTTCAAAGGGAGTAAAAAAAGTAAAACAGGAAGGTAAGAATGGCATTGCTGATGTAGAAAAGGTTGTAACTTTTTTAAATGAAGATACAATGGATGAAGAAATAACAAAGTCTACGGTGATATCAAAAGCAGTTGATGAGATTGTTGCAGTTGGAAGTAAGGTTCCTATGTATGTTGCAACAGGAAATTTTATAAGACCATCGAGAGGAGTTATAACTTCAAGGTTTGGATATAGATGGGGAAGAATGCATGAAGGAATTGACATTGCAGCTTCAAGAGGCACATCAATAGTTGCATCAGATTCAGGTAAAGTTTCATTTGCTGGATGGAGAAGTGGATATGGTTATTGTGTTATGATAAATCATGGGAATGGATATCAAACGCTATATGGTCATGCAAGTAAGCTGTATGTTAAGACTGGACAATATGTAAATAAAGGGCAAAAAATAGCAGCAGTAGGTAGTACAGGACGTTCAACAGGCCCACATGTTCATTTTGAAGTAAGAAAAAATGGAGTAGCACAAAATCCTTTAAAATACATAAAATAGGACGGATACCCGTCCTATTTTATTATTTTTTCAAAAACAAATATTCCTTTCCCCTGGGAAAATTTATTATCCCCTATGCTTAGGGTTGAAAGGCATAATATTGATTTTACATCTGAAGGAGTAAGATCTGGAGTTTTTTCAAGCAGTAGTGCACAGGCACCTGAAATTAAAGCACAGGCTATAGATGTACCGGACATAGTAATGTATGGATTTTTAATCTCTATTTTTGACTTTATTGAAGGAATGTATGAAGTTACGGCTGAAAGCGATGTTATGTTGCTGCAAGGAGCTACTATATCTGGCTTGGAAGTCCCATCTATTAAAGGACCTCTTCCTGAAAAGGATGATATAGTAAAGTTCTTTAATATATTATCATAGCAGTTTGCACCACCAACGGTTACAACTTCCTTCATATTTCCGGGGAAATAAATACTATAAGGTTGAGGACCAAGGTTGCCTGCTGGAACTATTACGTTTATGTTTTTTTCAATTGCTATTTTAATTATTTCTTGAAGAGGGTTCGTTTTTAAATCATTTAGATAAGGGAATTCGAATGGAAGACAGAGTATTCTTATATTGTATTTATCCTTTACTGAAAGTAATATATCGATTGCTTTTATAATATCAGACATGAAACCGTGACCACTTGCATCAAAGGCCTTTATCATGCATATTGAGGAGTCTGGGGCTACTCCACAGTAATAATTTGATGACATATAACCACTTGAGGCTATACAACCACATATAAACGTTCCATGGCCGTTGTCATCATAAGGTTTTAAATAGCCATTAATAATATCGTAAAAATAAACTATAGTATTTTTGTTGTTTGTTAGGTCAGGATGTGGAAATACACCTGTATCTATAATCCCAATACCTATATTTTTACCTGAAAGGTTAAATTTCCTTGCATGATTAATTCCAAGGACATCTCTTGAATTGTTAAGGCAAAGAGTAGCTTTATGGTCAAGGCATATAAAAGAAACTTCAGGGGTCTCAGACAATTTGTCAGCAGCAATAGGAGTTAGTTCGCAGGATATAGCTTTTATATTTACATATTCATATTTTATCTTACCACTGTTATATAAAATCTTATTCTTTATAGCTTTCAAATTTTCTTTATAACATATTATTACAGGCAATTTCCTCTTAGACATTGTTCTCATATATGGTCTTATACTTGCATCAAATTTTCTGCCAAATAACTGCATTAAAACACCTCATTATATTTCTGCATTATATATTATATGCTCCAGAAAAGATTATGTTACAGAATATGAAGTATTAATATATTGTTATAATGTGATATAATTATAATGGAGGCGATAATATGGCATTGATAGATTTTAAATGTAAAGAATGCGGAAATGAATTCTTTGAAATAGTTAAGAATTGTAATGAAAAAGTAGTTTGCCCTAAATGTAACAGCAAAGAAGTAGAAAGAGTATATAAAGGCAAATTTTACGGAAAAGGATCAAATTGCTCAGGAAGTTGCGGAAGCTGTAGTGGATGTCATTAAAAAAAGCCCAAAAGGGCTTTATTTTTTTTGTGAATAGTTTTCTACGTGTTTTAAGAATTCTTTTGCAACAGGAGATAGAGGCCTTTTGTTATGAGTTACAACGTAAATTCCTCTGGTAATATTCATATCTTTTATATTATGTTTAAATAAAAGACCTGTTTGAATGTAGTCTTTACAAGCTATTTCTGAAACTACAGAAATCCCCGCACCAAACTTTACAAATTGAAGTACAGCTTCGAGGCTACTAACTTCAGCAAATATTTTAAGCTTATCAATTCCATATCCTAATTTACTTAATGCATTTTCAAATACTGATCTTGTAGCAGAACCTTTTTCCCTTAATATAAAATTCTGTTGAAGAAGTATATCAGTTGATATAACCTCTGGAAGAGAAGAGTTTGAGCTTATTAAAATTAGTTTATCCTCATAAACTTTAGAATAAGTAAGTTTAGGATCCTTGATAATTTCTCCTACAATACCAACATCAGCATTTCCAAGAAGTATCATATCAACTACGTTTTTTGTACTTTCTTCTTTTATATCATAGTTTATATTAGGGAATTTATCATAGAAAGATTTTAAAAGCTCAGGTAATAAAAATCTGCATGGTGTTGTACTTGATGCTATTGTAAGACTACCTTGAATTTTAGAGCCAAGTTCTGATAGTTTAGCTGTTGCAGTATTCCTTACGTTAATAAGGCTTACTGCATAATCTAAAAATATTGCTCCTGCCGGGGTTAACCTTATTTCTTTACTACTTCTATCAAACAAAATAACTCCAAGCTCCTGTTCTAAGGATGCAATATGAGCACTAACTGTAGGCTGTGATAAGAATATAGCTTCTGCAGCTTTTGAAAAACTTTTATACTTTGCAACATTTACAAAAGCTTCTATTTGTTTAAAATCCATAAAATCACCCAAATAAATAATATATGATTTTATTGAAAATATCAATATATATTATTATTATTTTAAATATTTATAATATGGAAGATAGCCAATTAAATACTCATCTTTGACAGTTGCGCGAAGCAAAAAGCCTGTAGAACCATTGAATATCAAGGGCTCTCAGGCTTTTATACTTTTCAAAAAAGTGAACAATGTTTTTTATTTTTTCGTGTCTTTAAAAATTTTTTTCATTTGTTTCATATTAATTATTTGATAATCCGTTCTAAAGCCAAATTTGTCATGTAAATCATCTGTAAAATCGGTCCTTGTATATATTGGAATATAGCCCTCATTCTTAATCTCATAAAAATTCATTTCTCTAAGTTCTGATATAATATCGCTACACGTATATTTTTCTGAAAGCTTTTTTTCTAATAGCCTATATATCATCAGGGAAATGAAACAAGTTGTAAAATGCGCTTTTATTCTATCATCTCTTCTTAAATATACTGGTCTTGCCTTAAACTCTGATTTCATAATACGGAAGGACTCTTCTATTTCCCAACGCCTTCTATTAATTTTTATAATTGCGGCAGCATCATCACTTATATTTGTACATACTGCGTAAAAACCATCATACATTGCCTCTTGTGCTATTAAATCAGCATTAATGCTGTATAATTCTTTTTCAGCTACTTCACCGTCAGGTGTGCAGTGAGTCTTTGAAATAAAGCGTTTGTAATCATTAGCATTACATTTCTTCAATTTTGTAGGATTGGTATCAATAACCTCTTGAGCTCTCTCTATTTGGTTACCTCTTATAGTTCTTTGATAGTTTCTATATTTCAAGGAAAATGTTACAATAAGTTTTTGTTCAAGCCCGTCTTCTTTTATCCAGCGTTCCTTATAAAAAATTTTATTAATATCTGTTTCTTCGTCAATTTCGTTTAAATTATATACTTTGTCTGAATCGCTAAGATGCCATCCTTTGGGGTCTAACGCCCATTCTTTTAAATGTGATTTTAATTTTTTAATAGATTGTGTAGTAATAAAAGCTCGATTTTGTATATTATTAAATTTTCTGTTTGCTGTAGATGCAAGCCCTGCATCTGTACAAATGATAAATTTTGAAAGCCCAAATTCGGATATAATTTTTTGCTCTAAAGGTTTTAAAGTTACTTGTTCATTAGTATTACCTTTGTTTATACAAAATGCAAGGGGGATGCCGTCTCCATCCATGAAAAGTCCCATTTGAACAATTGGATTGGGTCTATGTTCCTTCGATACTCCATACTGTTTTAATCCTTCTTCCTGTTCAATTTCAAAGAAATAGTTGGTGCAGTCATAATAGAGAACTCCTTTATTACGATTGCAAACTTTAAGACTGTTCTTGTATAATTCTGACTGAATAAAATCTGTTTCTTGTGAAATCACTTCTAAAGCTCTATAAATATGCTGAAGCTCAAAATCAGGCTGCTCAATAAATTTTTTTGATAGTTCGTATGTAGCAAGCTTAGATGATGGATAAATAATTCTTGCATAAATTAATCTTGATAGTATTGAATTTAGATTAAAATTAAATTTATGTTTATCCGAAATATTTTTACAGATATTTTGCAGCCCAAGCTCGTTATATATTTTTTGTAAAAACAAGTAACTACCATTAAAAGTATGCTGTTCGTCCTTGTTAATTTGTTTAACAGGCGAGTATTTTACTAATATTTCTCTTTTCTCTTCTTTTTCTTTTCTATTTAACTCTTCAACGTACCTCTTCCCCCATTCTATAGGGTCTTGTCCGTTTAGTTTTTTTAAAAGTTCATCATAAGTGCCAAGCTTCTCAACTACTTTTGATGTACGCTTGCCTTTTTCATAAACAGATTTAACTACATATAAGGATGCTGCATTTTTTGATTTAACAATTTGTAATCTCATTTTTTCACATCTCTTCATATATTTATATCTATATTATAACACATTGTTACACATTGTGCACTATAAAAATTTAAAATTTGACAAAAAAATAAGCCTATATCAAGGCTTTAAGGCACTTTTTTTGTCTTGCAACTGTCAAAGACCCGATATATGATTTTATTGAAAATATCAATATATATTATTATTATTTTAAATATTTATAATATGGAAGATAGCCAATTAAATACTAATAAAAAATTATAAACAATTTATCGCATTAGGCTTTGTTAAGTGATATAATCTCATCTTTGACAGTTGCGCGAAGCAAAAAGCCTGTAGAACCATTGAATATCAAGGGCTCTCAGGCTTTTATACTTTTCAAAAAAGTGAACAATGTTTTTTATTTTTTCGTGTCTTTAAAAATTTTTTTCATTTGTTTCATATTAATTATTTGATAATCCGTTCTAAAGCCAAATTTGTCATGTAAATCATCTGTAAAATCGGTCCTTGTATATATTGGAATATAGCCCTCATTCTTAATCTCATAAAAATTCATTTCTCTAAGTCCTGATATAATATCGCTACACGTATATTTTTCTGAAAGCTTTTTTTCTAATAGCCTATATATCATCAGGGAAATGAAACAAGTTGTAAAATGCGCTTTTATTCTATCATCTCTTCTTAAATATACTGGTCTTGCCTTAAACTCTGATTTCATAATACGGAAGGACTCTTCTATTTCCCAACGCCTTCTATTAATTTTTATAATTGCGGCAGCATCATCACTTATATTTGTACATACTGCGTAAAAACCATCATACATTGCCTCTTGTGCTATTAAATCAGCATTAATGCTGTATAATTCTTTTTCAGCTACTTCACCGTCAGGTGTGCAGTGAGTCTTTGAAATAAAGCGTTTGTAATCATTAGCATTACATTTCTTCAATTTTGTAGGATTGGTATCAATAACCTCTTGAGCTCTCTCTATTTGGTTACCTCTTATAGTTCTTTGATAGTTTCTATATTTCAAGGAAAATGTTACAATAAGTTTTTGTTCAAGCCCGTCTTCTTTTATCCAGCGTTCCTTATAAAAAATTTTATTAATATCTGTTTCTTCGTCAATTTCGTTTAAATTATATACTTTGTCTGAATCGCTAAGATGCCATCCTTTGGGGTCTAACGCCCATTCTTTTAAATGTGATTTTAATTTTTTAATAGATTGTGTAGTAATAAAAGCTCGATTTTGTATATTATTAAATTTTCTGTTTGCTGTAGATGCAAGCCCTGCATCTGTACAAATGATAAATTTTGAAAGCCCAAATTCGGATATAATTTTTTGCTCTAAAGGTTTTAAAGTTACTTGTTCATTAGTATTACCTTTGTTTATACAAAATGCAAGGGGGATGCCGTCTCCATCCATGAAAAGTCCCATTTGAACAATTGGATTGGGTCTATGTTCCTTCGATACTCCATACTGTTTTAATCCTTCTTCCTGTTCAATTTCAAAGAAATAGTTGGTGCAGTCATAATAGAGAACTCCTTTATTACGATTGCAAACTTTAAGACTGTTCTTGTATAATTCTGACTGAATAAAATCTGTTTCTTGTGAAATCACTTCTAAAGCTCTATAAATATGCTGAAGCTCAAAATCAGGCTGCTCAATAAATTTTTTTGATAGTTCGTATGTAGCAAGCTTAGATGATGGATAAATAATTCTTGCATAAATTAATCTTGATAGTATTGAATTTAGATTAAAATTAAATTTATGTTTATCCGAAATATTTTTACAGATATTTTGCAGCCCAAGCTCGTTATATATTTTTTGTAAAAACAAGTAACTACCATTAAAAGTATGCTGTTCGTCCTTGTTAATTTGTTTAACAGGCGAGTATTTTACTAATATTTCTCTTTTCTCTTCTTTTTCTTTTCTATTTAACTCTTCAACGTACCTCTTCCCCCATTCTATAGGGTCTTGTCCGTTTAGTTTTTTTAAAAGTTCATCATAAGTGCCAAGCTTCTCAACTACTTTTGATGTACGCTTGCCTTTTTCATAAACAGATTTAACTACATATAAGGATGCTGCATTTTTTGATTTAACAATTTGTAATCTCATTTTTTCACATCTCTTCATATATTTATATCTATATTATAACACATTGTTACACATTGTGCACTATAAAAATTTAAAATTTGACAAAAAAATAAGCCTATATCAAGGCTTTAAGGCACTTTTTTTGTCTTGCAACTGTCAAAGACCCGTTTATAATATGGAAGATAGCCAATTAAATACTAATAAAAAATTATAAACAATTTATCGCATTAGGCTTTGTTAAGTGATATAATATCAATTATGGATTATAAAATGGAGATATTGTGTTTATATAGATGAAGTTAATGAAAGAAGGATGGGTGGAACATGGAGAAATTTTTAATAGAAGGTGGCAAAAGGCTTTCTGGAAGTGTTACTATAAGTGGTGCAAAAAATGCAGCAGTTGCTATATTACCTGCTGTTATATTATGCGATGAAGGTGTATGTAAAATAGATAATCTTCCACAAATTGAGGATATATACTGTCTTGAAAAAATATTAACAGATCTTGGAGCAAAAATTGAAAAAGAAAGTAAAGATTGCATTAGCATTGATTGTACAGGAATTAATTCCTATATTGCTACAGGCGATGACGTTAAGAAAATGAGGGCATCCTATTATTTGATAGGAGCACTTCTTGGGAAATACGGTAAAGCTGAAGTGTATTTTCCAGGGGGATGTTCTATTGGTGTAAGACCAATAGATCAGCACATTAAAGGCTTTGAAGCACTTGGAGCAAAGGTTACGGTAGAACATGGAATAATAAAAGTAAATTCAGAAGAAGGCCTTAAAGGGGCTAATATATATCTTGATGTTGTAAGTGTAGGTGCAACAATTAATATAATGCTTGCAGCATGCAGAGCAAAGGGAGTAACTATAATTGAGAATGCGGCTAAAGAGCCTCATGTAGTTGATGTTGCAAACTTTTTGAATGCAATGGGAGCAAATATTAAAGGTGCTGGTACGGATGTTATAAAGATTACAGGTGTAAACTATTTAAAAGGTTGTGACTATTCAGTTGTACCAGATCAGATTGAGGCTGGGACATACATGATTGCAGCGGCGGCAACAAGGGGGGATGTTACTCTTATAAATGTTATTCCAAAGCACCTTGAAGCTATTACTGCAAAGCTTATTGAAATGGGAGTAGATATTGAAGAAGGAGAGGATACTATTAGGGTATCCTGCAATAGAAGAACCAGAGGAGTTAATATTAAAACTCTTCCCTATCCAGGATTTCCAACGGATTTACAACAGCCATTATCTGTACTTTTGGCAGTTTCTGAGGGGAGGAGTATTATTACTGAGAATATATGGGAAGCAAGATTTAAACATGTAGATGAGCTTAAAAGGATGGGAGCCAATATTAAGGTTGAAGGTAAAATAGCATTAATCGAAGGTGTTGATAAACTAACAGGTGCGGATGTTGTAGCAACTGACCTTAGAGCAGGGGCTGCTATGATTGTAGCGGGACTTGTTGCTGAAGGATGTACGACTGTATCAAGTATAAGACATATAGATAGAGGATATGAAAATATAGAAAATAAACTTTCAGGGCTTGGAGCTAACATAAAGAGAATAAAAACTGAAGAAAAAGAATTTGAATGTGATTAAAGGCCTGTATTTCAGGTCTTTATTAATCACTATAATTCAGAAAGGAGAAGTGTATGGAGTTTTGTTCAATATATAGCGGAAGTAGCGGCAACTGTTTATATGTAGCATCAGACAGGACAAAAATCCTTGTAGATGCTGGGCTTACGGGCAAAAAAATACAAGAAGGTCTAAAGGAAATAGGCATAAACTCTTGTGACATAGATGCAATTGTTATTACTCATGAGCATGATGACCATATAAAATCAGCTGGAATTTTATCAAGAAGGTTTAATATTCCCATATATGCTAATACTAATACATGGGAAGCAATGATAGATAAAATAGGAGAGGTTAAAAAGGAGAACATAAAGATATTCGAGGATTACAATCCCTTTGAGATTGGGGATATTTTTGTAATACCTTATAAGATACCTCATGATGCTGCAAAACCCTGTGGTTATAGTTTTGTAAATGGTAAGAGAAAGATTTCAATTGCAACGGATATTGGTTATGTAAGTGAAACTGTAAAAGAAAATATTAAGGATTCAGATCTTATACTTTTAGAAGCTAATCATGATGTTGAAATGTTAAAGGTAGGACCTTATCCTTATCATTTAAAACTTAGAATTTTAAGTGATAAGGGACATCTTTCTAATGAGGCAGCAGGTGAAGCAATAGTTGATATACTAAATAGCAAAATAAAGAAAGTTATTCTTGGACATTTAAGTAAAACAAATAACTATCCTCAACTTGCTTTAAGAACTGTATTATCGATTCTTGAAATGAACAATATAAGGGATGGCAGGGATGTTGATATTGATATAGCATTAAGGGATAAGGTGGGTAGGCTTCAAGTAATAAAATAGGAGGATGCCCATGAATTCCAATGAGTTTAATAGGAAGAAACCGTCCTTGTTTGGATATTTTTTGGCTGCGTTTTTTGGAGCCATAATAGGTAGCTTTCTTCTTCTTATTTTTGGACCTGAAACTATATTTGGGAATTTAAAGACACAGGTGCAGCAGAGCCCTCAAACACAAATAAAAGTTGAAGAAAAAGAGCCAGAGGTTGTTAATGCAAATGAAAATGGTAGTATAAAATATGCTGCTTCAAGGATAATTCCTTCAGTTGTTGGTATTGTTACAACTAAAACCCAGGCTAATTATTTTACAAAGCCAAAGACTATACAAGGAGTTGGTTCCGGAGTTATTATTGATAGTCAGGGATATATTATTACCAATAATCATGTTGCAGGTCTTAATGCAAAAAATATATTAGTTCTTTTATCAGATGGACGTGAAGCTACAGGGAGAACAGTATGGGCAGATCCAATACTTGACCTTTCTATAATCAAAATAGATTCTGATAACTTAACTTCTGCTGTATTAGGAGATTCTAAATCAGTTAGTATAGGAGATCAGGCTATAGCAGTTGGTAACCCTTTGGGACTTAGATTTCAAAGAACTGTAACAGCTGGGATAATAAGTGCAATAAATAGAACTATTCAGATGGATGAAGGATATTTTATGGAGGATCTTATACAAACAGATGCTTCAATTAATCCTGGAAATAGTGGAGGACCTCTTGTAAACAGTAAGGGCGAAGTTATAGGAATAAATACTGTAAAGGTAAGCACTGCTGAAGGTATAGGTTTTGCTGTTCCGATAAATATAATAAAGCCTGTTATAAAAAGCATCAAAGATAAAGGGTACTTTATAACTCCTACTCTTGGAATTAAGGGATTTGATAGAGAAATAGCAGCTTACTATGGTTATATTATTCAAAAAGGAGTCTATGTATTTGATGTGACTCCTAATGGCCCTGCTGATAATGCAAACATTAGGGAAGGAGATATAATATTATCTGTAAACGAAGAAGAAATAAATTCTATGCTTGATTTAAAAGAAGCAATATATAAGGCAGGAGCGGAGGGTACAGTAGTGATAGAGTTGAAAACACCAGTTGGAGAAAAAACTGTTAGCACGACTTTACAAAAAGCAAGTAGCTATTGATGCTTTTAATCTAATTTAGACACACAAAATGAGATTAATTGTGTCTAATTTTTTAT
This sequence comes from Caloramator sp. E03, assembly GCF_006016075.1. Taxonomy (NCBI): domain Bacteria; kingdom Bacillati; phylum Bacillota; class Clostridia; order Eubacteriales; family Clostridiaceae; genus Caloramator; species Caloramator sp. E03. The sequence goes on from NZ_CP040093.1 coordinate 1,626,031, forward strand.
TAATATAGTTTGTGTATTTAAAATTTTGATTATAGACTTAATTTGTTGGAGTGAAAAAATATGAATATAAAAATAATAGGTGTTGGGAAGATAAAAGAAAAATATTTAAAAGATGGCATAGATGAATATTTAAAGAGGTTATCAAGATATTGCAATATAGAAATAATCGAAGTTCCTGATGAAAAAGCTCCTGAAAATCTATCAACAAAAGAAGAAGAACAGGTGAAAACTAAAGAAGGACAAGGTATTTTAAAATACATAAAGGACAACATGTATGTAATAGCCCTTGATTTAAAGGGGACTATGTTATCTTCTGAAGGTTTTGCTGATTTCATTAATGACTTAGGATTAAAAGGCAGCAGCAACATTTCTTTCATAATAGGTGGATCCCTTGGACTTTCAAAAGAAGTTTTGCAAAGAGCCGATTATAAGCTCTCCTTTTCAAAGATGACCTTCCCCCATCAGCTTATGAGACTAATACTCCTTGAACAAATTTACAGGGGATTTAGAATAATTAGTGGTGAGCCGTATCATAAGTGACGTAGATTTTTATGTCGGAATATGTTGCGAATTCATTGTTGAAAAATTGTAACAAAAATAATAAAATCGAAAATGAAAATAAAATAAAGGAAGGGGAATTAATATGGCAGCAGAAATAAACCCAATTTTGTCATGGACATTAATAAGTGAATGCCCTATTCCAGATGATGTAAAGGATATATTAATAGATGGTGAAGAAGCAATAGCAGCGTATAAAACATTTCGTGATAGTGCAATTTTCACGAATAAAAGACTAATTGTAAGAGATGCACAAGGATTAACAGGTAAAAAGGTAGAAATATATTCATTACCATACTCATCTATAAATATGTGGTCAACTGAAAATGCTGGAAAATTTTTAGACTTTAATGCTGAAGTAGAGCTTTGGACAAGAGCAGGACATATTAAAATTAATTTACAAAAAGGTGTTGACATAAGAAAGTTTGATAAATTGATTGCTAATGCATTGTTAAAATAATACTGTTATCAATTATGATAACAGTTACAGATTGTAGATAAAAACAGCTCTCCACAAAGAAAGAGCTGTTTTTGTCTACAATCTAAAGTGCCTCAGAAGAGGCACTTTATTTTTATCTACTGCTTTTTAATTACATCTTTAAGGGGCATCCAACATTCATTATCCATATCTTCAACATATTTTGTAGTAGTTATATAAAGGCGCATATCGTGTTTATTAAGACGAACAACTCCACATTTAATATTATTGTCGGCTGCATAGGCTGTCATTGCATCCATTTTCTTTTCTGTAAATGGATCTATATCTTCGCTTTGCCCGGAAGAAGATTCTCCTCCTTTAACTTCCACAACCCAAATATCATCTCCAACACCGAGAACATAATCAGGGTAGAAATGTCGGCTCTTACCTGCATTGTCGGTATATACAATAGAGAAGTATTCATTGCCTTTGTCTCCATTCTTGAAAAACCAGTCAACTGCCTCCGAATCCTCACAATATTGCTCAAACATTTTCTCGCCAGTTGAGCGTGGAGAAGCAGAAGACAAATATCCGTCATATACATTCTTTTCATAGATAACTGAATGCCGCTGTTTAGCATCATAGGTAAATAGGTATTCTCTTGGGATATAATAATCTTCTGTAATGCTGTTTTCTACCATTGATAACTGTTGAGTATATTCGTTTGATGAAATAGCTATTTTAAAGTCTTCAGATAGTCTTTTATCATTATTAATTACAAAGGAATATAAGTCCTTTGGGGATAAAGAAAGCAGCTTGTCTTTATAAGCAGGCTCTGTGCAGAATAATTTTCTTATAATATTGGATACACTATCATAAGTCAAGCCAATACTGCGTCCTATTTCACCAATAGAATGATGAAATGAACGACCGTGTTCATGGGTATCCAAAAGCATCTTTATTGTTACCTGATTTAAATGGACTAATTCTTTTTTATTAACACTGGAAGCTATACCTTGGTATGTATGGATTTTAATTTCATTGTCCATATCATATTTATATGAGTTAAGAAGTTTCTTGTTTTCATCAAATTTATTAGGCTTTAGATAATAGTTCTTTTTTAAGAAAGCAAGAAAGGCTTCCAATGCCATCTTGGGGCTTACTTCTGTTGTCAAAACCGATATTTTTTTCTTTTTTAGCTTAATATTTCTATAACTGCTTTTTAGCATTAAGGTCTTCGCATCTTGTGCACCATTGCCTAAATGTAGCTTAACACCTTCTTTAAACTTTTCATCAAATGTATATAGATAACAATTATCGAGGAGAGTATTTTCATAGTGCATTGCTTCAGGCATACGCCTTATACGTCCAATGGTCTGTATTTCAAAGGTTTCTGACATATTTTCGCGGAGTTTAACAAGAATATGTGCTCTTGGACAGTCCCAGCCTGTAGCAACAGCTTGTTTTATTATAATGGCTTTTACAGGCGAAGTATTATCTTCTATTCCATCAAGGTTTTCTTTTTTGTCGGCAAGCCATACGGCAAGTTGTTTGTTAAAATAAGTTATTCCTTTATTTTCAAGATACTCTTCAACCGAATCTATAAGGCTTTCAGATTTGTTAGGAATTTGTATTACAATCAGTGGGTTAACTACACTTCCAACAGAAATAAAGGCTTCACGTAACTGCTCATGTTTTTTTAGTGCAAGTCCGAGAAGATAGGTAACTTGATGTTCAAGACTTATGCCTTCTTCAATTCCTTCATTAATTATAATTAACTTTTTTATAAGTCCTGTAGCTATTACGCGTTCCTCTGGTATTACTACATAGTTTGCGTTAGGATCTTTTTCAGGTGTAGCAGAAGCTCTGATAATTTTGTCAGGTTTAAAAAGTTCGACTACGTCATATGCCTTTACGGTTTTGTTCAGGTGTTCCTCATCAATTATAACAATAAATTTTAAACCATTATCATGGGCTTTGTCTGCAGCGTCAAACAAGTTTATATGTTCCCCATCCATTAAGGCACGATTTCCTGCCTTTGTTACCAGTTCCCAGTTTACAAATACTGTATCGCCTTCTTGAAATCCTCTTGCGGTAAGAACATCCTGAAGATTACATGTAGAGGCATTTGGAATGTATTTTTCCATTTTCTTTTTACTCTGTTCTTCAAGATTGCCTTTACCAGGGCAGAACCAGAGGGCTACATATCCCGGATTTTCTAAAAGGAATTCATTTATAAAATGAGAGAGAATAACTGTTTTCCCAGAACCTGTACCACTCTTTAGTATAATATTTCGTTTATCACCAGAAACAGCTTTGTGAAGTTCTGCAATGGCATCAAGCTGGAATTGTTTAAGCTGTATTGCAGCCATATTATCCCCTCCTCTCTGAATAATAATAATCGGGAATTCTTACTATTTCAATGCCATTTCGCATAAGTTCCCTTTCGCGTTCCGGGTCAGGAAGGACATCATGTCCAACATATAGTTTTCTGCATGGTTTGCTACGTTTTGGCAAGTTTTCTACAAATTTATCCATCTCTCCGTCAGTCAATACAATGGCAAATTCTTCATTACTGTTTAAATCAACACCGTTTTCCAGCTGCACAAGCTCCCGTATATGTTTTAGAAGTTCATTAGCATATTCATAATAAACCTTACCTTCGGTATTAATAAAGTCTACCCGGTAGTATTTTAGGCTTGCTTGGTAGTTTTCCTTTTCTATTACACGCTTTAGACGTTCATAAGTAACGTTACGGCATATATTGTTTTCATTGTTAGTTACAAGAATAAAGCGGCGATTGCCGTTATCAGCTTTATTTAAAGACATAGTTGCTATTCCAGATGTCCCTGAACCAGCAAAGAAATCTAATACAATACTATTTGGTTTATTATATAAAATTAAATCAATTAAAAATTTTTCAGTTTCAATAGGTTTTGTTGTATCAAAAACCTTTTCTTCAAAAATCTCCTTGAGCTCTTTTGTTCCATTTGAAGCAGTTCCTTTTCCTTCTATTAAAGAACCTATTGCTGATTTAGTGACATTTCCTTCAGGGTAAAGTCGGTAAACTTTATATTGATTTTTATCTATCTCTATAGAAATCATTCCATTTTGAATGAGTTCAATTATTGTTTCCCTTCCAACTCTCCATCTTCCGTATCCTTCTTTCCTGATAGGCAAAATAAATACCCAGCCGTCTTCTTCGTACTTTTTCTTTAATTGCAATAAATAATCATCATTAAAACTATTATTAGATTTATCGTATATATTTATAAATTCCTCCTGTGGAATTGTTCTTATTAATTTTTTTTTCTTATTGTATAAAATAGGATAAAACATATAAGGTCTATCTTCTCTCAAAACTTCTTGACCCCATTGCCTTAATTGTTCTTTTCTGGCATTACCTATTTTTATAACTGGCTTAATACTTACATTATTAATATCTTTTGCGTAGCAATATATATATTCATGTTCATTAGCAATTTTTGCATTAGTTCCACCTTTACCACTTCTACTTTTCCAAATAAAAGCCCCAATAAAATTAGTTTCACCAAATATTTCATCGCATAATAGTTTAAGAGGAGCAAATTCATTTTCATCTATATGTATAAAAATAACCCCTGAAGGTTCAAGTAATTCCTTTGATACTAATAAACGTTTTTCCATAAAAGATAACCATTTTGAATGTCGAAAATTGTCATTTTTATCAATATAGTTATCGTCATACAAAAAATCATTTTCTCCTCTATTATAGGGAGGATCTATTAATATTACGGAAACTTTTCCCTTATGAGTTTTTGTTAATAACTGCAACGCAGGCAGATTATCCCCTTCAATAAGGAAATTCCATTGCCCTCCGTTTTCTATAGTTAATTTTTTATCTTCAGTTAAAACAGGCAGGTGTGTAAGCATAAGGTCATCTATTTTTTCTCTATGTTTTTCAAATACAAGTCCAAATTTGCGATTTTTAATTTCAGAAGCTAATTCTAAAAGATAGTCTTCCAGCTGCGGATTTGGAGCGTTTTTTAGTAAATGCAGGCGTATTTCTTCTATTTTTTGGAGCAGTTGCTCTCTACGTATCTTTGATATATTTACAGACATCCTATTCACCCTTTCTCTGTATTTTATATTTATATTGTCTTATAAATTTCACCATAAAATTACAATATTCCATAATATATGATAACATAATTTATTGCTTTAAGGAACATTGAGTAAAATTTGATTTAAGGCTATCCTTTGCTATATAATTTTTAAAGAAAAATGTTCCAGTTATAAAGCTTGACTATAGGGCTTTATTTTTTGTACCTAAAGTTTATACACATAAAACAGTGCATTACACTTTCTAAATAGCTTCCGATAGGAAGCAGAAGCAAAGAAAGGGGGTATGCGAAGATGAAAGAAGAAATTATAGAAAAAATATATGTTTTGTATGTTACTGATAGAAATAAGTATTTAATTCTACATTCGCAAGGTTGGTATGAAACGATAATATACAAACCAATGACACAAGAAGAAAAGAAACAACGTAGGCGGGAACTGTATCAGAAAAAGAAGGAATTGGCAGCTATGGGATTTAGGGAACCGTCAATGTTTATAGAAAAACGTCCTAAACCACTTTTGCCATATTTGCTTGAGGCTCATCTTGATGGTAGGCTAACCATTGGTGTATTTGGTAATATTAACAGCACAAAGTTCATATGTTTTGATATTGATTTTAAAAAGCCACAAAAGGCAAAGGAAGCAGTATATAAGTTAATAGAAGCAATAGAACAGTTTGGTATTCCAAGAGATTATATTTATGTAAGTAGCAGTGGGAATAAAGGGTATCATTTTGTAAAATACACATATGAAAGAGAGTATAAACTCATAGGTACACAAGAAGCTAAAATAAGCCAAGAAGAAGTTGAGAGCATACTTGCATTAAAACAGTATTTTCTATAGTAAAAAGCCTTGTAAAAGCAGGATTTTTAGAAGTAGTTGAAAATAATAAGGGTATATTTAATAAACAGAATCAGACTTTAACGAAAGCTCCAAATAAATATAGGGTTATTGTAAAAAAAAAAAGAAACTATGGGTAAGACCCCATATAAGGTTTGCGATAATAGTAACCAAAAGAGCTTTTATGCATGCTTACTGTATTTTTATAATGAAAAGGAACTACGCAAAAAGGTTTCACGTAAGTTTTATAATTCAATAAGAGAGTTTAAGGAAGCAAATAATATTACTGCTGCATAAGATGTCCTATACAGGTTATATAAATAATGCAATAGCATATTTAGGTGTAGTGTTCCTATTATATATATCTATTTATTAGTAAAAATGAACACAAAAATTAAGAAAAAATACTTGACTCCTTTAAATATCATTATATATATTGGTTTCAACGGGGTAATACATATTTAGTTTTTATCTAAACAAGTATAATTCGCAGCCTCAAGCTGCGAATTATAAAACAAAATTGCTTCCCAACAACCTATTTAGGCTGTCTCATAATAAAATCCTTCTAAAATCATCAAGCGGACATTAATTACCCACTATACATAAAAGCTCTCATCAGCACTTGGTGCTGTTAATATAAATTTAATTGCCATAATAAAAAACTTCTTTCATCTTTTCTAAAGAAAATGTAGGTTATTGAGTTGTGCAGCATTGGCTGCTTCCATATACATATTATATTTATGAGTGCTACTTGAGATATTTTCGATAAAAAGTGTTTTTAAAAACGTATAGATGTTTAAAATAGTGTTCATAGGGCTGTTTCAATAGAAATAGTCCTTATTTTTTGCCTTAAAAAGGTTTCTAAAAACGAATACGATTTTAAATTTAAGTTTATAGGAAAAAGACTATAGATTTTGTTTTTGGGGAATTAGTAATTTAAAGAATTTTTAACAGGTATTATTAAAACAATCTTGTTAATGTAAATTAATATGTATTAGTTGCAATGAGTTTATATTAATTTGTATTAATAGAAATTAATAGAATTATAGAACATAGAAAAACATATTTAAAAACGTAATTTAGTAGAAATACGATTTTAAAACCAGGCAGTCTACCATAGATAAGTTATGAGAAGTAAGATATTGAAAGAAAAACGGAGCATCTAAAACTATCGAAAATATAATTGTAAATAATTATGATTTTTCAACTATAAAACGTAATTAGCACTAATTTTGTTTACTAATTTTTATCTATGCAAAAATCCGTTCTAAAACAATATGTATCGGAATTAAAAAAGTCCTGTGGTGTTTACCACAAGGCATTATATAGGCAGTATCTAATTTTCGATTATATAAAATCTATGGCAGCTTCCAGTAGTTTCAGTGCTACAAAACCCAAAAGGGAAAGTATACGTTTTGTTATGGATTTGATACCGTTTTTAACTGGATATTGCAGGGTTATGGTATCCAGTAACCCCTGCCTTGTTCTGACAAGGTGTAAAAGATAACCATTCCTGTTATAGATTATTTTTGTATCTATAGTCCTCATAGACTCACTTCCTTACCCAAAGGTTTTATTTTATAAATTCCTTCAAAGCCTTGTATCTTAAGGCTTTCTACTGTTTTATTATATCAAATTCCAAATTTATCATCAATAATGGTGGTCTTTAAAAATTCTTATTATACTTGTATCTATACAAAAAAAGTAGACATTCTAATGGTTTTGCTGTCATAATATCAGCTTATACCCAAACTCGGGTGTCAAGGAAGCCATTAGCAACGCTACTTTGCTAACAAATACAGTAGCAGGATATTTAACCTGCTACTTACCTATGAAACAACGTCCCATAGGGTGTGGTAGGACAGGACTCTCTCCCTCTACCAAATATAATATATGCATTTTGATTTAAATTATTTCCAGTAAAATAAAAAATCTCGCATAGATAAAGCTCCTGCGAGTTGTGACGGTACAGGAATCACTCCCTCCGTCAACTTTAATATATCAAATCTATTAATATTTGTCAATTATATTTTAAAATAAATCCAATTTATTCCTTAAAAATTTTAGGCTTAATAACATCAAGTGGAGTTATTGCTTTTTTACCATTAATACTAATAGTAAGTTTTTGCTCTATAATAGATTCAGCATCACTTTCTATCTTACATTCATATTCCATAAAGTCATGTTTCATATAATCAAAAGCTATATAATTAGCTGCATAAAGGGTTAAAAAATCAACGATTTCATTTCCTACATGATTTATGAGTCTTGAATTACAATCATTTGGACAGAGTATGCAATAACCAACTTCAGATTTATCAATAAATCTTACCTCATCAAAGATGTCTTTAAAAGCATCGGATGTAAATCGTTTTGTTCCATTGGATATGCTGTGACTAAAGGCGTTTCTAAAGTCATTTCTAACCGAGAGATCAAAGTCGCCATCATATCTTAACTTAACCATTTTATTGAAATATTTAGCATTAGTGTTTGTTTTGATATTTTCAAGATACTCATCATATGCAATCTTTATAAAATAATAAGTCATTGCATCAAGATGTTCTCTGAATAAAGGATACCAATAACCATTTGTAAGTTCCTTAATCTTTTTATTAGTAAACATGGGAGACTTTATATATCTTTGACCTGATGCTTGTATTGTAAAATCATTATCTTTTATGAAATCACAAATAGCAATATAAAAATCATATAATTTATCAGTTAATAGTTCTCCATTATTGCAGAAAATTTCTTCCATATCTAAATTACGTTCTTTTTCAGGTCTTTCATAGTATTTAGGATTTAATAAAGCCTTAATATCAGTAAAATGTAGGCATACCCCATCTTTTATATTAAATTGACGTCTTATTTCAGCCCAACCTTTTTCGATATTTTGGATATAATTTTCTTTACTTGTTGTCATACTTACTACGGCATGATATATTACATTCTTAAAAGAATATACCGTGGTTTCATCCAAATATGATATATATAGGCGTTTTTCAAAATCTTCTCTGTTCAATTTTTTAACCTCCGGATAGATAGCCTGTCTTAAATACAATTACTTTTAATATTATACATTAAATCATACAAAATTTGAATAAAGGAGAGAAGAGTTACAAGAGATATTTATTAAAAAAATAAAGTGAACCTATCAACGTTCTATCAACAATTTTTTATTTTTGTTGATAGAACGTTGATAGAAAATAAAACTTATACTAACCAGATGTAAAGATGAAAAAGATATTTTAAATGGGGATTTGTCTATTACAAGCAAATCTCCATTTTGCTATTAATGACCCTTTAAATTTTATAAAATCGACGCTATAATAACTCCATCAATAAGAAAGGAGCTGTATGGTATATGATAGAACGTGAAGAAAAACTTATAAGTGCTACCCAAGAAATTATTTTTACTGCTCGCTTAAGCGGAAATGACCTGGCACAGTTCGGCAGGGAAGTGGCAGAAATACTCTTAAATCATGGGCTTTTAGAAAAAGAATCTTATGAAATTCTTACAGGCAGAGTATAATTAAATCGATATTGTATACTCAAAATTGCGTTTGAGGTAATTATTGATACGCTGAACCGTATCATAAGTAGTCGCAAAATTTTTCAGACTATAAATAATTTTAACAGACTTAAACCGCATCATTTTATCAGAAATTATAAAACAAAAGAAAGAGTTTAAGTTTCATTGATATTTATGGATTTTTGTTAATAGTTGGGTGGGTGTTTATTTAAAATGCCTGCCCTTTATTATTTTAGTTGTCTGGCATAATGGGAATATATCAAAACCTGTAGATATTTTTTATATTAGTTTATCTATAAAAATTATTATGATAAAATTAGATTTAATAGATTTTTCTTTAGGTAAATTTAGTAGTTGAGGTGATTATATGGCAAAGGAAGCAGAAAGCAATGTACAATCAGTTGAAAGAGCAATATTAATTTTAGAAAAGCTCTCTGAGGAGAAAAAAGGATGTGGAGTAACTAAAATATCAAAGGACATTGGTCTTAGTAAGAGTACAGTTCATAGATTGCTTTTAACTTTAATGAATAAAGGATATGTTGAAAAGGAAATTGATAGCGATAATTATAGACTAGGGAAAAGAATTTTATATCTTGCAAACTCAATACTTGATAGCCTTGATATAGGAAATATATCAAGACCATATTTAAAGAAACTTGCAGAGCTAACTGATCAGGTTGTACATCTTGCTGTGCTTGATGGAGATAAAGCAATATATATTGATAAAGTTGAAAGCCACAGCAACAAAAGAAGTGTTAGGATGAATTCACAGATAGGAAAAAGAATTCCCCTCTACTGTACAGCAGTTGGCAAGGTTCTTTTATGGGATTTTGATGAAAACTTTATAAAAGCGTTAATAAAAGAAAAAGATATGATTAAGTATACACAAAATACAATAACGAATATTGATGGACTAATTAATGAATTAAAAAAATCAAAGGAAAGAGGTTATGCTGTTGATGAGGTTGAATTTGAAGAAGGAATAAGGTGTATTGCAGCACCTATATATAATAGAGAAGGAAAAGTAGAAGCTGCAGTAAGTATATCGGGCCTTACTATACATATGACTGATGATAAAATAAAAGAGATAAAGGGAATATTAATTCAAATAACAGAGGAAATTTCATACCAGTTAGGATATATAAAAAAATAAACAAAATTATAAATTATCTATGGAATTTTTATAAAAGTAATGTTAATATAATATTGATATATAATGAAACGATGTTCCGCAATACGAAACAAACAAAGAGTTTGTTATATATTTTATCATATTAATGAAACTATGTTTCATAATGTGGAACAAAAATTTAATTACAAAATGCTCTTGTTATGCTGAAGGTAAAAATTAAAGATTAAAAATAAAATGGATTATTATGGGAGGTATGAAGATGAAAAGGATTGAAACTATTAAAAAAATAGTGGATAGCGGTGTAGTTGCTGTTATAAGGGCAGAGTCTAAAGAACAGGGAATAAAAATAGTTGATGCTGTTAAAAAAGGCGGAATAAATATTCTTGAAGTTACTATGACAGTTCCAGGTGCTGTTGATATTATAAAAGAGCTTTCACAGGTATATAAAGATGATGATGTTGTAATAGGTGCAGGGACAGTACTTGATCCTGAAACAGCAAGGGCTTGTATATTAGCAGGTGCAAAATATATCGTAAGCCCAAGTTTAAATCCTGATACTATTAAATTATGTAACAGATATAGAGTTCCTGTCATGCCAGGGGTTATGACTGTAAGGGATGCTATTGAAGCTTTAGAGCTAGGAGCTGAAATTTTAAAGGTATTTCCAGGAAGTGCTTTTGGGCCTTCAATAATTAAAGATTTTAAAGGACCTCTTCCACAGGGAAACTTTATGCCAACAGGAGGAGTAGACTTAAACAATGTTGAGGAATGGATTAAAGCTGGAGCTATTGCAGTAGGCACAGGAAGCAGCCTTACAAAGGGAGCAAAAAGTGGAGACTATGAACTTGTAACAAAAACAGCACAGCAATTCGTAGAAGCTGTGAAAAAGGCAAGACAAAAATAAATAGAATTAATATATAAATATTGAGGAGGTAAGCAAAAATGAGTAAATTTGTAACTTTTGGAGAAATAATGTTAAGACTTGCACCAATAGGGTATGAAAGGTTTATTCAAGCAAAAGAATTTTCAGTTGTATATGGGGGAGGAGAAGCAAATGTTGCTGTATCCCTTGCTAACTATGGTAAAGATGCATACTTTGTAACTAAGGTTCCAAAACATGAAATAGGACAGTGTGCAGTAAATGAGCTTAGAAAGTATGGAGTAAAAACTGATTACATAGCAAGAGGCGGGGAAAGGCTTGGAATATATTTCTGCGAAAAAGGAGCATCACAACGACCATCAAAGGTAATATATGATAGAGCCCATTCATCTATTTCAGAGGCTACAAGCGAAGATTTTAATTGGGATGAAATTTTTAAAGATGCACAGTGGTTTCATTTTACAGGAATAACTCCAGCTTTATCAGATAATTGTGCAAATTTAACTTTAGAAGCTGTAAAAAAAGCAAAAGAAAAAGGAGTTATAGTAAGCTGTGATCTTAACTATAGGAAAAAGCTTTGGAGCAGTGAAAAAGCAGGAAAAATAATGGGAGAGATAGTAAAATACTGTGATGTTGTAATTGCAAATGAAGAAGATGCTGAAAAAGTATTTGGAATAAAAGCTGATGCTACAGATATTGAAAGTGGGAAGCTAAGTGAAGAGGGATATAGAAAGGTTGCTAAAGAACTTTATGATAGGTTTAATTTAAAATATGTGGCTATAACTTTAAGGGAAAGTTACTCAGCTTCAGATAACGGCTGGTCAGCTATGATTTATGATGGTAAGGAATTTATAAGATCAAGAAAATATGATATGAGAATTGTTGATAGAGTCGGCGGTGGAGACTCCTTTGCTGGAGGACTTATATATGGATTATCCTCAGGAATGAGCAGCAAAGATGCCCTTGAGTTTGCAGTTGCAGCATCTTGTTTAAAACATTCAATTGAAGGAGACTTTAATCTTGTTTCAAAAGAGGAAGTTGAAACTTTAATGAAGGGAGATGCATCAGGAAGAGTACAAAGATAGCATATAAATAGAGTGAAACCTGCCAATATTTGATTTGTTTAAAATTGAATGAATTTTATAAGTTATCAAAAAAACTATTGTTAACGTGTGCAAATAATGTTATAATATATCTTGTAATAAAAATTTATTTTTTAACAAGGTGAAATATAATGAGTGTTACAATAAAAGATATAGCAAAGTTGGCAGGAGTTTCACATACTACGGTTTCAAGGGCATTAAACAATAGCCCCCTTATAAAGAATGAAACAAAAAATAAAATTAAAGAAATAGCAAAACAGCTTAATTATGTTCCAGATATTAGTGCAAAAAATTTAGTTACCCATAGAACATTTAACATAGGATTGTTTTTTTCAACATTGAATATCGAAACAACACCATCTTTCTTTAATCAGACTGTTAAAGGTGTTAATAGTATTATAAAAGATAGGTATAATCTAATTGTAAAAGGAATTGATGAATATAAAGACTTTAGGCTAATAACTCCTAAGAGATTTGATGGTATTATTTTAATGAGTCAGACTGAAAAAGATGATTTATTTATATATAATGTTATAGAGAAAAAAATACCTATTGTTGTGTTAAATAGAGAGATAAAAAATGATAAAGTAATTTCTATTTTAACTGATGATAAAGCTGCATCAAAACAAGCTGTAAAATATTTAATAGACAATGGGCATAAAGACATTGCTATTATTTTAGGAAAAGAAGGTTTTAAATCAACAGAAAAAAGAAGACAAGGGTACTTTGAAGCATTGGTTGAAAACAATATTATGATAAATAAGGAATACATAGCTCAAGGAAATTATGATTTTAAAAGCGGCTATATTGAAATGAAAAAGCTTCTTGCACTTTCTAATATTCCTACTGCTGTATTTTGCTCAAATGATGATATGGCAATAGGCGCCATGAATGCTATTTTTGAAGCAGGTTTAAAAATACCTGAAGATATTTCGGTTATGGGATTTGATGATAATGGTGTCTCTCAATTTTTAATACCTTCTCTTACAACTGTAAATAGGCATATTGAACAAATAGGAATGGAAGGTGCAAAAACTATTCTTGAATTTGTTGAAAAAGGAAATGGAAATGGAATGATAAGGTACATGGATGCAGAACTTGTTATCAGAAAATCAGTTAAAAATATTATTTGAATAAAATAAAATTTTTTAATCAGAAATGCACACGTTAACAATAATTGATTTAATTATTATGAGAGGAGATGAAATACTATAATCACTAACAGAGATTTATTAAAAAAAGTAGTTTTAAATGAAATTGAAAACGTTAAAATAACAGATATCCATACACATATTTTCCCAGAAAGCTTTAAAGAATTATCTCTATGGGGTATAGATGAGCTTCTGACATATCACTATCTTTGCGCAGAATACTTTAGATATTCTAACATTGAATATGAAAAATTTTTCGAACTTTCAAAAACAGAGCAGGCTAATGAAATATGGAAAACACTGTTTTTGCAGCATACGCCTATTAGTGAAGCACAAAGAGGGGTTTTGACTGTATTATCCAAACTTGGATTTGATATCTCAAAAAGGAATTTAGATGAATACAGAAAGTATTATGATTCAATCAACACAAGTGAATATATAAATAAGGTTTTTGAGATTTCTAATGTAAAGGAAGTCATAATGACAAACGACCCTTTTGATGAAAAAGAGAGGAAGATATGGGAAAAGGGATACAATAAAGACAGCAGGTTTATATCATCATTAAGAATTGACCCTCTTTTAAATGATTTTGATACGATATATTTAAAATTAAATCAATGGGGATATGATGTTAAATTCGAATTGGATAATAAATCAATCGAAGAAATAAAAAGATTTTTATCTGAATGGGTGAGGAAAACCGATTCAGTATATATGGCGGTATCGCTGCCACCGTCGTTTACTATAATAAACGATAATACATACAAAAAGAAGATAATTGAAAAATGTGTTTTGCCTGTATGTAGAGAATTTAATATTCCCTTTGCAATGATGATAGGCGTAAAAAGGGCTGCAAATCCAAGGCTGAGCTTAGCTGGAGATTTTCTTGGAAAGGCAGATATAAGTGAAGTTGAATATTTGTGCAGAGAGTTTATGGATAATAAATTTATGATAACTATGCTCTCTAAAGAGAATCAGCATGAACTTGCAATTTTAGCAAGAAAGTTCAGGAATCTTATGGTTTTTGGATGCTGGTGGTTTTTAAATAACCCGAGTATGATAGATGAGATTACAAGAATAAGAATGGAAACCCTCGGATTATCCTTTATTCCACAACATTCAGATTCGAGAGTAATAGATCAGCTTATATATAAATGGTATCATTCTAAAAAAATAATTTCATCTGTACTTATAGATAAATATGAAGACATCATGGATTCAGGTTGGGTAATAAGTGAAGAAGAGATTAGAAGGGATGTAGAAAGTATCTTTAGTAATAACTTTTGGGATTTTATAAAAAAACAAATTTAAAGCTGCGAAGGATAAAATGGCTGAGATAGTAAATGTATAGGATAAAGGTTTTAAGTTTCTTTGTAAGCAAATAAAAAATGGAGGGGAAGGATAATGTTATATCCTATTTCTACAGCAACAAGACAAGTATTTGATTTAAATGGAATTTGGAGTTTTAAACTTGATGATGGAAGTGGGTTTGATAAGGGGTGGTATAAATCTCCTCTGGAAGAAACTCTACCTATAGCTGTTCCAGCGTCTTTTAATGATTTATACGAAGGGGAAAGATTTAGAGACCATGTTGGTTGGGTTTGGTATGAGAGGGATTTTGTAATACAAAAACACATGCTTAGTAATAGAATAGTTCTTAGATTTGGTGCAGCTACTCATTACGCAAAAGTATATATAAATGGCATGTTTGTAACAGAACATAAAGGAGGTTTTACTCCTTTTGAAGCAAAAATTAATGAATTTATTTCTGAAGGGAAAAATAGGTTGACTGTAGCTGTTAATAATATTATAGATAAGACTACACTTCCTGTTGGCATTTTAGAAGAAAAAAATATACCTGGTGCAGGGAATGTTGTAACAAATAAACCTAATTTTGACTTTTTTAACTATGCTGGACTTAACAGGCCGGTTAAAATTTATACTACTCCTAATGATTACATTGAAGACATTACTATAGTTACAGATATCAATGGGAATAATGGCATAGTAAATTACAATATAGAGTGTGTACCAGGATATGAAGTTGCAGTTAAGGTGTTTGATGAGAAGGGAATTCTTGTAGATAGCAATAGCAATAGAGAAGGGCGGTTAATCATTGAGAATGTAAATTTATGGGAGCCAATGAAGGCTTATTTATATACGATGAAAGTTCAGATGTTAAAAGATGGTGAAGTAATTGATGAATATGAACAGCCCTTTGGAGTTAGAACAATTGAAGTAAAAGATGGTAAATTTTTAATTAATGGAAAACCTTTTTATTTTAAAGGTTTTGGGAAACATGAGGATTTCCATGTGAGTGGAAGAGGATTTAATGAGGCTCTTAATATAAAAGATTTCTCTTTGTTAAAATGGATTGGGGCAAATTCATTCAGGACCTCGCATTACCCTTATTCAGAAGAACTGATGAGACTTGCAGATAGGGAAGGAATTGTTGTTATAGACGAAACGCCTGCTGTAGGTTTGCATTTGGGGCTTATGGGTGCATTTTATGGCGGTAAAAAGAAAGATACATGGAAAGAAATAAAAACCTTTGAACATCATAAGAATGTAATTGCTGAACTTATTAAAAGAGATAAGAATCATCCTTGTGTAGTTATGTGGTCATTGGCAAATGAAGCTGCAACTGAAGAGGAAGGGGCTTATGAATATTTTAAGCCTTTAGTTCAACTGGCAAAGGAACTTGATCCTCAAAAGAGACCTGTTACTATTGTTACTCACGTGTACGCAACTCCTGATAAGTGTAAAGTATCTTCTCTGATTGATGTTCTGGCGTTAAATAGATACTATGGATGGTATATTTCGGGTGGAGAGATAGAATGTGCTAAAAGATTAATTCAAATGGAATTGGAAAAGCTTCAAAAAATGTATCCTGAAAAACCTATAATGTTTACAGAATATGGTGCAGATACAATAGCAGGCTTTCATGAAACTACTCCTGTGATGTTTACAGAAGAATATCAAGTTGAGTTTTTGAAAGCTAACCATGAGGTAATAGATCAGTTTAAAAATTTTATTGGAGAGCATGTTTGGAACTTTGCAGATTTTGCAACAAGTCAAGGAATATGGCGTGTACAAGGTAATAGAAAGGGTGTTTTTACCAGGGATAGGAAGCCAAAAATGGCAGCACATTATCTAAGGGAGAGATGGCGCAGTATACCAGATTTTTATTATAAAAAATAGCAATAAAATATCTAAGGGGATGTTAAAAAAATAAAATAATTTAAACGTATTAGGGGGCTAAAATGAAAGATACTATAGCAGGATTTAAAAAGAGAAAAAAATTTTTAGTTTGTGTTGACTCGGATGGATGTGCAATGGATACGATGGATGTAAAACACAAGAAATGTTTTGGACCAAAAGCAGTTGAAGAATGGGGACTTCAGGATATCCAGGACAGATTTTTAGAAGTATGGAATTTTGTAAATTTATATTCAAGAACAAGGGGAATTAATCGCTTTAAAGGACTTATAAAGACTTTTGAAATTTTATCTTCAGAAGGTATTTCTGTTCCAGAATTTTCATCAATACGACAGTGGACTGAGACTTCACCAGAATTATCAAATCCTGCATTAGAAAAGGCTATAGAAGAGACAAAGGATGAACAATTAATTAAAGCACTATCCTGGAGTAATGCTGTTAATAAGGCTATTGCTGAATTGACTGATTTTGATAAACCTTTTCTTAACGTTAAAGAAAGCTTGGAGATAATTAGCACTGTTGCAGATATTGTCGTTATTTCTTCTGCAAATGTAAATGCAGTAAAGTCTGAATGGGAACGTTGCGGGCTTGATTCTTATGTCCAGGTAATTCTTGGACAAGAGGCAGGAAGTAAAGCATTTTGCATAGCTACTTTTAAAGAAAATAATTATTCTTGTGATGAAATATTGATGGTTGGGGATGCACCGGGTGATTTAGATGCTGCAGAAAAGAATGGGGTTTTGTATTATCCTATTCTAGTTGGAAGAGAAGATTTTTCATGGAAGAGGTTAGCGTCTGAAGCATTAATAAAGTTTTTATATGGAAGCTATAGAGGAGAATATCAACAAAAATTGATTGATGAGTTTAATTTAATATTAAAATAAGCCCTTTATCTTTTGAAATGGAGGTAGAAAAATGCCATTAGTAGATTTAAAAGCAAAACCATATTATTTAAGCGATGAAGATATAGCTTGGGTAGAGGATACCATCACAAGTATGACGATTGAAGAAAAGATAGGTCAGTTGTTTATCAATCTGTTTACTGATTTTGATATTGAAAAAGCAAAAGAAATTATTGATAAATATCATATTGGCGGAGTAAGATATCATGGTGGTAATTCAGAACAAATATATGAATTTTTATCAAGTATTCAAAAATATAGTAAAGTACCCCTATTAATAGCTGCAAACTGTGATGCTGGTGGAGATGGAGCAACAAAAGATGGTACTTATATTGCTTCTGCCGCACACTGTGAAGCAACAGGAAGCGAAAAGGTGGCATATAATGCAGGTTATGTAAGTGGTCGTGAAGCTGCGGCACTTGGTGTTAATTGGAATTTTGGGCCATGTGCAGATATTTTAATGAACTGGAGAAATACGATTGTTAATACCAGAGCCTATGGTACCAACGCAGAGACGGTTATCAAGTATACAAGTGCTTATATTAAAGGTTTAAGGCAGAGTAATATAGCTTCTTGTGCTAAGCACTTCCCAGGTGACGGGGTTGAAGAGCGTGACCAACATCTGGTTTTAGGCGTGAATGATCTTAGTGTTGAAGAATGGGAGGCAAGCTTTGGCAAGGTTTATAAGCATTTAATTGATGAAGGTATTATGAGCATAATGGCTGGCCATATTGCACTTCCGGAGTATCAGTATAAGTTGGTTCCAGGTTTGAAATATGAAGATGTTTTACCTGCAAGTTTGGCCCCAGAATTAATTACAGGATTGTTACGAGAAAAATTGGGATTTAATGGGTTGGTTTTAACTGATGCTTCTCATATGATAGGCATGGCTGCTGCTATGAAGCGCAGGGATTATGTACCTGCTGCAATTGCTGCAGGATGTGATATGTTCTTATTTTTCAATGATTATGAAGAAGATTTCAATTTTATGCTGGAAGGATACAAAAACGGTGTTATTACAGAAGAACGTTTGCATGATGCTTTACGCAGGATTTTAGGTTTAAAAGCTGCTCTAAAGCTGCATGTTAAACAAAAAGAGGGAACTTTAATACCTCCTAAAGAAGGTCTAAGAGTTATTGGTTGTGAAGAGCACTTGGCTATGGCAAGGGAGGCAGCTGATTTGGGAATTACACTTGTTAAAGATACATGGAACCAGCTCCCAATTAGACCAAGTACTCATAAAAGAATTAGGCTTCATACTTTATTTGGAGAAATTGGTGGTATTACACATGGTTCAAAGGATGCGGAGAAAATAATTATAGAAGAACTTGAAAGAGTAGGTTTTGAGGTTACTCTACATGATGGTACTACACGAGAAAAAGGCAAAACTTCTGAATTGTCTAAGAAATTTGATGCAGCATTAATTTTTGCAGATATTGTGGGGTATGCAGCTGAAAATAATTATCGTATAAGATGGAAATGTCCTATGTCCAGTGATATTCCCTGGTATGTATATGAAATTCCAACAGTATTTATATCTTTGAACTATACAACTCATTTAACAGACGTGCCTATGGTAAAAACATATATTAATGCTTATAAAGATACAAGAGAAATTATTCGTCAAACAATTCAAAAAATTATGGGAGAATCACAATTTAAAGGATCATTTAATGAACTTGTGTGGTGCAATCTATGGGAAACAAGAAGATAGAAAAATAACAATCTATTAGATACTTTTGTTTATTTAGTTAGTTAGGAAACAATTAATGGCAACTAGTGGCTTTGAACACTAATTTGATACATTATCTATTATGCAGGGTGGTGATAATAAATGTAATATAAGTAAAAACTGACTGCATGATTGTAAAGCATAATTAAGCTATTACAAAATGCGGTTGAGAAGTAGATATTTAAAAATTGCCTAACTAATAATTGTTCAAGGGGGATAAATATGAATACAAATTTAAATGTAACAAATTCAAATGTACAAACAAATAGGGATATAATCTATAACAGAGCTAAAATATGGCAAATTGCCCTATTTGTCCTAAATAACACAGCAACTAATGTAACTATGGTACTTATGGGATTTTATGCTTTCTTTACTCAAAATGTTCTTGGTCTTTCAGCAATAATTGTTGGTACTATAGCAACAACTATGCGTATATGGGATGCAGTAACTGACCCAATTATAGGCTTTTTGCTTGACAAAACCAATACAAAATTCGGAAAGTTTAGACCTTTCATGTTGATAGGTAATATAATAATGTTTTTATCCATATTTGCTATATTCCACACCCCGCTTGATTATTCAGTGGCACAAAAATATAATTACACAACTATATGGTATGTAATATTTATTATAGGATATACATTTCAAACTTGCGTTACAAAAGGCGCCCAAGCAGCACTGACAAATGATCCTGGCCAACGTCCTATATTCTCACTTTTTGATTCCATATATAATGCAATATTATTTAGCTTAGCTACTTTTATAATTACAACAGTAATGGCGCCAAAGTATCCTAAAAAGCTTATTGACCCTGATCTCTGGAAAGATGTGTCACTAATGTTTATGATAGTATCTTTTGTTTTGACTATTTTAGCTATAATTGGGATATGGCAAAAAGATAGGACAGAATTCTTTGGATTAGGTAAAAATAATGTAAAAATCAAATTTAAAGATTATATTGATATTCTTAAAAATAATAGGCCAATACAAATGCTTACAATTGCAGCTTCAACTGATAAACTTGCTTTGGTTGCTGTAAGGGCTGGAATGGTATATTTCTTTGCTAATATTTTACTAAATTCTTCACTACAGGGAAAGTATTCACTTTATGCTACTGTACCTACTCTTTTAGCATCTTTTGTTGGTGTTGGTTGGGCAAGAAAAGTTGGCATAAAAAAAGCCTTTGTAGTATCAACGTGGATAAGTTTATTAATGTTATTTTTACTTATTGCAACAGCTCCTATTCTTGCTAAACCTACCTGGGGAACCAGTGTGTTAATACTTCTTATACTAATGGCATTACAGTCTGCTGCTGCATCTTTAGCTGGTAATATCGTTATACCTATGATTGCGGATTGTTCAGATTATGAAACTTACAGAACTGGAAGATTTATACCTGGAATGATGGGAACATTATTCTCCTTTGTTGATAAAGTAATTTCATCTTTTTCAACGTTCATAGTAGGAGCTGCAATTGCTTGGGCTGGTTATGGGAATACCAAAATCGTGCCCAATACACCTGTTAACAATAAAATGACTTTAGCAATATATTTTATTATATGGGGACTTCCAATAATAGGACATATTGCATCAATAATAGCAATGAAATTCTATATACTTGATGCTCAAATGATGGAAAAGATAAAAAAAGCAATACATGAGAGAAAGCAAGTAGGCTCTGAAGCTTGATATTACATACCTTTGAAACAAAGTCAGAGGATGAAAGGGGATTTATGGTATTCCCTCATAGACATAATGGAAAAACTGAATTTAAACTTTATGAAGATGACGGATACACAAACGACTATAAGAAGGGTATATTTGCATTTGTAAACGTTAATATGGAATGCGATAGAGAAAAAGTAAAAATAGATATTTCAGAAGAAGGTAAGTATGAACTGCCATATAATAAAGTTAAAATACATCTTCCAAAATCCGAAACAAGAAAAATTGTAATTAACGGAAAAACACTTGAAAAAAACAATGAAAATGTTTATGAAGCTTGTGTAGCAGAGGGGAGGTAATTTTATGTACATGACCTTTAGATGGTATGGAGACAGTGATAAAGTTACATTGGATTATATAAGGCAGATACCAGGGGTTAAAGGTGTTGTAACAGCTATATATGATGTACCTGTAGGAGAGATTTGGCCCTTGGAAAAAATAATGGAGTTAAAAAATAAAATCGAAGCAAAAGGATTGAATTTCAAGGTTATTGAAAGCGTTCCTGTACATGAAGATATAAAAATGGGACTTCCAACAAGGGATAGGTATATTAATAATTACTGCGAAACTTTAAGAAATTTATCAAAGGCAGGAATTGAAGTTGTATGTTATAACTTTATGCCGGTGTTTGATTGGACACGCTCTTGTCTTGATTACAAACTTTCTGATGGTTCAACAGCCCTTATTTATGATGAAAAAACAGTTCAGCAGATGGATCCTTTAAAGGGGGACTTAGAACTTCCAGGTTGGGATACAAGCTATAATAAAGAAGACCTAAGAAATCTTTTAATTCAGTATCAAAGCATAACTGAGGAAGATTTATGGAAAAATCTAAAATATTTCTTGGAGAGAGTTATTAAAACTGCTGAGGAAGTTGGAATTAAAATGGCCATTCATCCCGATGATCCACCATGGTCAATATTTGGACTTCCAAGAATAATAACAAATAAGGAAAATCTTGAAAGATTTATAAATCTTGTGGACAGCCCCAATAATGGAATTACTCTCTGTTCAGGATCTCTTGGAGTAGATCCTAATAATAATATACCTGAGCTTATAAGATATTTTGGTAAAAAGGGAAGAATACATTTTGCTCATGTAAGAAATATAAAAATTACCGGTGAAAAGTCTTTTGAAGAATCAGCCCATAGAAGTGAAGATGGATCTCTCGATATGTATGAAATAATGAAGGCATATTATGATATTGGATTTGAAGGCCCTGTAAGGCCTGATCATGGAAGGATGATATGGGGAGAACAGGGAAGACCTGGATACGGACTTTATGACAGGGCTTTGGGAGCTGTATACCTTAATGGTTTATATGAAGCAATTGAAAAAGCAAATAAGTAGTTATGAAAGGAAGATAATAGTTATGAATTTACCATTTAGCATTGATCTTAATGGCAAAACAGCCGTTGTAACAGGAGGAGGAGGCATACTTTGTAGCATGTTTGCAGAGGCTCTTGCAATGTGTGGCGCAAAGGTTGCAGTGCTTGATTTAAACAAGGAAAAGGCTGAAAAAGTAGCAAAGGATATATGTGATAAAGGATATAATGCAATTGGAGTTGAATGTAACGTACTTAATTCAGAGAGCCTTGAAAATGCGAAAAAAGAGGTTAATGAAAGATTAGGGAGCTGTGATATATTAATAAATGGAGCTGGAGGCAATAATCCTAAAGGGACTACAACAAAGGAGTATTTATATAAAGAAGATTTAATTAATAAAGATAGTAATATTATTACATTCTTTGACCTTGATCCTAAGGGTATAGAGTTTGTATTTAATCTTAACTTTTTAGGAACATTAATGCCTACTCAAACCTTTGCAAAGGATATGATTGAAAAAGATGGCGCTGTAATCATAAACATATCTTCAATGAATGCCTTTACTCCACTAACCAAAATTCCTGCATACAGCGGAGCAAAGGCAGCAGTAAGCAATTTTACTCAATGGCTTGCTGTACATTTATCAAAGGTTGGAATAAGGGTTAATGCAATTGCACCAGGCTTTTTCCTAACAGAGCAAAATAGAAGATTATTAACTAATGAAGATGGCTCATATACAGAAAGAGCAGAAAAAATATTAAACAATACTCCTATGAACAGGTTTGGCACCCCTGAAGATTTAATAGGAACTCTTCTTTGGCTTGTAGATAATAAAGCTTCAGGATTTGTTACAGGAACAGTTATTCCTGTTGATGGAGGATTTTCAGCCTATTCAGGAGTTTAATAATGAACTGATAAATATTTTTAGGATAGTACTTTATATTTGCTTATGTAGAAATAAGCAATCAATATTAAATGCGTTATGTATTATGATTAGTTTCTTGTCAATAGTTGGACGGGTATTTATTTAAAATGCCTGTCCTTTATTATTTTAGGAAGCTAATTTGACTGTCGAAAGTTAATTTTTTAACTTTTCAAAAAATATTGATAATTATAAAATACTATGTTAAAATAAAGTCGTATAAGGCAGAGAGATGAGAGCCGCAATACTACATTAGTAGTATTGCGGCTCAGATTGTAGACAAAAACAGCTCTCCATAAAGGAAGAGCTGTTTTCAAATGTAAGATATATAATTTTCTAAGCAAAAAAGCTTTATTAGGTCCGGTTTTCCCAGACCTCCATAGCCAGTTTGCCATCTTTTTTAAATTCATACAAGCAGCAACAAGCATCGCCTGCGCTGTTACTTTTTTTAATCCTCTTAGGGTCGTAAAGCGCATGCCATGCTTTTCCTTCATATCTGCAAAAACTCTTTCTATCGTTTCTTTCCTTTTTTCATATATTTCTTTATTAAGAGTTGTATATCTTAGATGCTCGGCTTCTTCAACATAATCAGCCCATATATGTCGGTTTATTACCTTTGTATAGTCTTTACTGTTTGTACATTTATTTCGATATGGGCAATCCTTACATGTTTTAGAATCTGATGCATATTCTCTATATCCTTCTCTATTAGTTGTCCTATAGTTTAATATTTGATTGTTAGGACATATATAACAGTCATAATATTCATCATAGACATATTCATATTTTTTAAAGAATCCTTCCTTAGTCATTGGGCGTGTATATGGCATTACAGGTCTAATTCCTTGATCTATTATTGTTTTGCATATATAGGGTGTTTTATACCCTGCGTCTACTACAATATATTCAGGCTTTCCAACATTCTTTTTTACTTGCTCTAATATTGTATCAAACATGGTGTTATCATGGACATTAGCAGCTGTAGCAGTTATTCCAAGTATAAAACCATTCCTATCACATGCAGCATGAAATGAATATGCAAAACATTTCTCTTTTTCATTCTTTCTTAATACTCCGCTATCTGGATCAGTCTTGCTAATTTTTGTTTCTTTAACTTCTAGTTTTTTTTTACTCATATCTAATGGCTTTTTACCATGTAACTCTCTATCTTCGTTTATCTCTTTGTCCAAAAGCTCTTGATATACACGGGCTTCTTTTTCGAGTTTTACCTTATCATATTTTTTCTTATTAGCATTTGCCTTTACGTGGGTTGCATCAATAAATACAGCGTCTGACTTGATTAATCCCGCATTCACTGCTTCCTCTAATATTCTAACAAATATTTTTTCAAAAATATCTGTATTCTTAAATCTTCTTACATAGTTTTTGCCAAACGTAGTGAAATGAGGAATTGGGTCATAAAGTCCATATCCTATAAACCAACGGTATGCAATATTTGTTTGAATTTCTGATATCGTCTGGCGCATTGATTTAATCCCGAATACATATTGAATAAATACAATTTTAAATAATACAACTGGATCGATGCTTGGCCTACCAATATCCTTAGAATATTTATCTGATACAAGATCATATATGAAATCAAAATTAATAGCAGCCTCAAGTTTTCTTACCAGATGATTTTCTGGTACTAATTGATCAATTGAGCATATTTCTATTTGTGTACGTTTTTCATTTTTTTCTTTAGTTAGCATTTTAAACACCACCATATTTAATACTTTACTATATATATTCGACATAAATTAAGAGAATCCTTTTTGCTTTTGAGGATTCTCTTAAAAAAATTTTATACTTTGTCTTCAGTCTGAGCCGCAATACTACATTAGTAGTATTGCGGCTTTTTTTTGGGAGGGGGGGAGAAAAATTAAAGATTTTGTTTTTTAATTTTAATTATCTAAAAATCAAAATCTAATTTTTAAGGCTAGTAGAAAAAACTGAAAAAGGCTGTTTTATGGAAGTTTTAAAGACAATGATTATTAGCTAAAAAGTAATTTAATACCTAATTGACTCAATTTATGTACTGTAAATTACAATTAAATCTATTGCTGTATGATAAAACTATAAACATCAAAAGTTACATAACAATTTTAACAAAATAATACTGTCATCATGATATTTTTAATCTCTTATATTTCTAACATTATTTAAATTCATAATAATAAATTTTAATTAATTTAAAGAGGGGGAAATGAAAAATGAAAAAAGGTTATTTTGGAGAGTTGGTTGCTGAATTTATAGGTTCTTTTATACTTATTTTTATAGGCTCAGGTGTTGTTGCAGCACTTGTTTTAGAAGGAGCAAACATAGGGCAATGGGAATTATCATTAGTCTGGGGTATGGCAGTAGCAATGGCTATTTATGTTACAGGTTCAGTATCAGGGACTCATATAAATCCAGCAGTTACTTTAGCATTGACAACATTTAAAGGTTTTGATAAGAAAAAAGTTATACCATATATAATAGCTCAAATGCTTGGTACATTTACAGCTGCAGCAGTTGTATATGGATTATATAGAAGTGGATTTTTGTTGTACGAACAAACAAATAATCTTGTAAGAGGGAGTCAAGAGAGTGCAAAATTAGTAGGTATATTTTCAACTTTCCCAAAATCACATTTAACCATGACCGGTGCATTTTTAGTTGAAGTTGCAATAACAGCTTTTTTATTAATAGTAGTATTAGCAGTTGGAGATACTAGAAACCAATCTGCTCCAACTCCAGGGATGGCAGCAATTATGATTGGTATAACAATAGCAATAATAGGTTCATCATTTGGACCTCTTACAGGATTTGCAATGAACCCAGCTCGTGACTTAGGACCAAGATTATTTGCAATGCTTGCAGGTTGGGGTAGTGCAGCAATTGGTCCTAATGGTTACGGATTTATAGTACCAATATTTGGACCAATTGTTGGGGCACAAATAGGAGCATTTATTTATGAAAAAATACTCGTTCCATATTTCCCAAGCATGCAAGTAATAAATAAAAATAAAGTTGATATAAACAAATAATTTAAATGATTTAAGGGGGATTTTAAAATGTCAAAATATGTTTTAGCTTTAGACCAAGGAACAACAAGTTCAAGAGCAATTGTTTTTGATAAGGATGGACATATTGTTTCTGTAGCTCAAAAGGAATTTAAACAAATATATCCAAAGGCTGGTTGGGTAGAACATGATCCTATGGAAATATGGGCAACTCAAATAGGTGTTGCTAATGAGGCTATAGCAAAGGCAGGTCTTACTGCTGATAATATTGCTGCAGTGGGAATAACTAATCAAAGAGAAACAACGGTTGTTTGGGATAAAAATACAGGGAAACCCATATATAATGCAATAGTTTGGCAATGCAGAAGAACAGCAGATATATGCGATGAATTAAGAAATAAGGGCTATGTAGATATGTTTAGAAATAAGACAGGGCTTGTTCTTGATGCTTATTTTTCAGGAACAAAAATAAAGTGGATTTTAGATAATGTTGAAGGTGCAAGAGAAAAGGCAGAAAAGGGAGAACTATTATTTGGAAACGTTGATACATGGCTTATATGGAATTTAACTGGTGGTAAAGTCCATGTTACAGATTATTCAAATGCATCAAGAACATTATTATATAATATTTATGAGTTAAAGTGGGATGATGAAATACTTGAAATACTAAACATTCCAAAATCAATGTTACCAGAAGTTAAGCCATCAAGCTGTATATATGGTTATACAACAGTAGATACGCTTGGTGGAGAAATTCCAATAGCAGGAGATGCAGGAGATCAGCAGGCAGCTTTATTTGGACAAGGATGCTATAAAGAAGGTATGGCTAAAAATACTTATGGAACAGGATGCTTTATGCTAATGAATACAGGTGAAAAAGCTGTTAAATCAAAGAATGGACTTTTAACTACAATTGCTTGGGGAGTTGACGGAAAGGTTGAATATGCCCTTGAAGGGAGTATATTTATAGCTGGTGCAGTAATCCAGTGGCTAAGAGATGAGCTTAGAATGATAAAAACTGCAGCAGATAGTGAAGAATATGCTACTGCTGTTGAGGATTCAAATGGAGTTTATGTTGTTCCTGCATTTGTTGGAATGGGTGCTCCATATTGGGACATGTATGCAAGAGGAACTATTGTAGGATTAACAAGAGGTGCTAAAAAAGAACATATAATAAGGGCTGCTCTTGAATCAATGGCTTATCAAACAATGGACGTATTAAGTGCAATGCAAGAAGATTCAGGTATAAACTTAAGCGCCCTTAAAGTTGATGGAGGAGCAGTTGCAAATAACTTTTTAATGCAATTCCAGTCTGATATATTAAATGTTGATGTATATAGACCAAAGGTTATCGAAACAACTGCACTCGGTGCAGCATATCTTGCTGGCCTTGCAGTTGGATACTGGAAAGACAAAGAAGAAATTTTGAATAACTGGGCAGTAGATAGAAAGTTTGAACCTAATATGAGTGAAGAAAAGAGGGCAAAGCTTGTAAAGGGATGGCATAAGGCAGTAAATAGAGCTCTTGCTTGGGAAAAGGAAGAATAACTAATAAATGTTTTTGAAAAATAAATTTATTTATTGTAAAATAAATATATAATATTTGGCGAGAAGTGAGAGCCATGGAAATGACCACTGAGGTGGTCTATTTTCCATGGCTTATTTTTTTGAAGGAGGGCTTGTTATGTATGATGTTGCAATAATAGGTGCAGGAATAGTTGGGACAAGTATTGCGAGGGAACTTTCAAAATATGATTTAAATTGTGTTGTGATTGAAAAAAGTAACGATATTGCAAATGGTTCGACAAAGGCAAACAGTGGAATAGTACATGCTGGATACGATGCAAAAGAAGGAACATTAAAGGCAAAATTTAATGTCCTTGGAAATGAGATGTATGAAGAAATTTGCAGAGAATTAGATGTGCCATACAAAAAAAATGGTTCATTGGTTTTGGCATTTAATGATGAGGAAATGAGGCATATCGAAACACTTTATGAAAGGGGATTAAAAAACGGAGTAAAGGAACTTTCAATAATTGATAAGAATACAGTTTTATCATTAGAGCCTAATATACAAAATAATGTAATTGGTGCTCTTTATGCTAAAACAGGTGGGATTGTATCTCCTTTTGAACTTGCAATTGCCCTTGCAGAAAATGCTAATGAAAATGGCGTTGAATTTATGTTATCTACTCAGGTTATTAATATTTATAAAGATAAAGATATTTTTAAAATTGAAACTAATAATGGAATTTTAGATGCTAAATACCTGGTAAATGCTGCAGGACTTTTTTCTGATGAAATAAACAACATGCTTGGAGGAGAAAAATTTAATATTATTCCAAGAAGAGGAGAATATTGCCTCTTTGACAAAGCTGTTGGAAATATGGTTACAAGAACAATATTCCAAACTCCATCAAGCAAAGGAAAAGGAATACTGGTATCGCCAACAGTCCATGGAAATTTGTTTGTTGGACCTAACGCTATTGAGATGGACAAAAAAGATGATGTATCTACAACAAAGGAAGGGCTTGAAGAAGTGTTAAGGGAAGGAGCTAAAAGCGTTAAAAATATTAATCCGAGGGATATTATAACTTCTTTTACGGGGGTTAGAGCAACTCCAAGTACAAATGATTTTGTAATAAATGTTCCTACAAGAAATGCTGTAAATGCAGCGGGAATAGAATCTCCAGGTTTAACGGCATCAGTTGCAATTGCACCTTATGTTGTTAATTTACTTGAAAATCAAGGATTAAAGTTAATAAAGAAAACTAATTTTATACCAAAAAGAAAAAACACTAAATTGTTTATTAATATGAGCGATGATGAGAAAAAAAGAGTACTTTCATTAAATAGTTCTTATGGCAGAATAATCTGTAGATGTGAGCATATAACAGAAGGAGATATTATTAATGCAATTAAAAGACCTCTTGGAGCAAGAAGTGTAGATGGTGTAAAGAAAAGAGTAAGGGCTGGAATGGGAAGATGCCAGGGAGGATTTTGCATGCCAAGAGTAGTTGAAATTCTTGCAAGAGAACTTAATATACCTTTAACAGAAATTACAAAGTCAGATAAAGGTAGCTATATCTTAACAGGAGAGACAAAGTGAATGGAGGCGAAAAAATGAAGAAGGATTTAGTTATAATCGGTGGCGGGCCTGCCGGACTTGCTGCTGCAATTGAAGCAAAGAAAAACGGAATAGATGATATTCTTATATTAGAAAGGGACAAAAGGCTTGGAGGAATACTTCAGCAGTGTATTCATAATGGTTTTGGACTTCATATATTTAAAGAACAGTTAACTGGTCCGGAATACGCTCAAAGGTTTATTGATGAGGCTAAAAAATTAGGAATAGAGTATAAGTTAGATACAATGGTACTCCATTTGTCTGATGATAAAAAAATAGTTGCAGTAAGCCCCAAGGATGGCTTGTTTGAAATAGAAGCAAAAGCAATAATTCTTGCAATGGGCTGCCGTGAAAGAACAAGAGGTGCTTTAAATATACCAGGAACAAGACCTGCCGGAGTTTTTACAGCAGGTGCAGCACAAAGATTTGTAAATATGGAAGGGTATATGGTAGGCAAAAAGGTAGTTATATTAGGTTCAGGAGATATTGGGCTTATAATGGCAAGGAGAATGACTTTAGAAGGTGCAGAAGTTAAGATGGTTGTTGAGCTAATGCCATATTCAACAGGACTTAAAAGAAATATTGTCCAATGCCTTGAAGATTTTGATATCCCACTATTATTTAACCATACAGTAGTAAAAATACATGGTAAAGAAAGAGTTGAAGGAGTTACAATTGCAAAAGTAGATGAAAACAGGCAACCAATTGAAGGAACAGAAATGTATATTGAATGTGATACCCTTTTATTATCTGTAGGACTTATACCTGAAAATGAGCTGACAAGGGAAGCTAAAATAGATATAAATCCTATTACAAGCGGGGCTTATGTAAATGAGCTTATGGAAACAAGTATAGAAGGGATATTTGCCTGTGGGAATGTAGTTCATGTACATGATTTAGTTGATTTTGTTACTGAGGAGAGTCGTCTTGCAGGTTATGGGGCATCAAAGTATATTAAGGGCCAGCAAGTCAAAAATGGAAAAGAATATTGTACTAAGGGAATCAATGGAATAAGATATGTAGTTCCTAATATAATTCATCCTGATAATGTAAGAGAATCAGTTAATTTTTATATGAGGGTTAGCAATGTATATAATAATGTAAATTTGGTTGTAAAAGATGGTGAGAAAATAATTTATAAATCAAGAAAAAATCATGTTTCACCTGGTGAGATGGAAAATGTTAAATTAACTAAAGATATTCTTGAAAAGATTGAAGGCAAGGAATTAACTTTTGAGTTAGAGGAGGTAGCAAAATGATTAAGAATATGACTTGTATAAGCTGCCCCTTAGGATGTCAGCTTGAAGTTGAGTTTAATGGAGAGATTAAAGTTAAGGGTAATAGATGCAAAAGAGGAGAAGACTATGCCAAGAATGAAGTTACAAATCCAACTAGAATAATAACATCTACAGTTAGGGTACGAGGTGGAGATAGACCTCTTTTATCAGTTAAAACGGATAAAGAAATTCCTAAAACAAAAATATTTGATATTATGAAGGAGATTAATAAGGTTGTTGTTAATGCACCAGTTGAAATTGGTGATATTATTATTGAAAATGTGCTTGGAACGGGTTCAAATATTGTTGCAACATCAAGGGTAGAAATATTAACTTAGGGGGCTGAGTATGAGGGAAATACTTGATTGTTTAGAGGAAAACCCGATAATAGCAGCAATTAAAAATGTTAAAGATGTTGATTTTGCATTAGAAAAAGATGTGACTGTAGTTTTTTTACTATGTGGAAGTATACTAAATATTAATGCTGTTGTAAATAAAATAAAAATTAAAAGAAAAAAAGTATTTGCACATATTGATTTAGTTGAAGGATTAGGCAAGGATGAAGAAGCGGTTAGATATTTAAAACTTTCTGGTGTAGATGGAATTATTACAACAAAACCAACGCTTATTAAATGTGCTAAAAATGAAGGCTTAATAGCGATTCAGAGAATTTTTTTGCTTGATTCAAGATCCCTTGAAACGGGAATTAAAAATATATTAGAGGATAGACCGAGTGCAGTAGAGATTATGCCGGGGTTATCATATAAAGTAATAAAGAAAATTAATAGTTATGTAAAGATACCTATTATTGCTGGAGGATTGATATCTGATAAAAATGATATAGAGAATGCACTTTTTAATGGAGCAGTAGGTGTTTCTACTTCTTCTAAAAATTTGTGGTAATTATTAATATGAAAATAAACATTTAGGGTATGTATTTAAATTAAATACATGCCTTTTATTTTATAAAAGAATTAATTGAATATATTTATCCAATGCAGACTGTTGAAAAAGTTTTTTGTTAAGCCCTGAGAAGGATTTTCACGGGCTCTTGTAAAGTTCCTAACAAAAAAGGTATAATAATTGTTGACTAGTCAATTAAAATAGAGGTGGTAGTAATAATGGAAAAAGAAAACTTCCATTTTATAATGTTAAATAGTAAGATTTTTAGAAATATACAGATTTATTTAGACAGGGTTTTAAAGAAATATGAATTAAGCAGTGGCTCTTGTCCATATTTATTTGTTTTAGAAAAAAATGAAGGTATTAGCCAAAATAATTTGAGCAAAGAAATAGGCAATGATAAGGCTATGTCAGCAAGAACTATTACAAAATTAATAGAACAAGGTTATGTATATAAAAAGCAACATGAAAGAAATAGTAGAGCTTATAAATTATATTTGACAGAAAAGGCTAAAGAAGTTATGCCTAAAATTCATGAAGAAATTCAGGAACTATTAAATTTGATAACAGAAGATTTATCAGAGGAAGAGAAGCTAATTACTATGAAAGCTTTAAAAAAGATTTTTGATGTTACTCAAAGATTAAAAGAATTAGGAGGAGTTTAAATGGAAAATTGGGGTGATAAAAGTAGATGGTTTGTTTTGATTATTGTTGTAATGTCTACATTTATGTCGGCATTAGATAGTAGCATTGTTAATGTAGCATTACCGAAAATGGCTAAGGCTTTAGAGGTAACAACAGCTAATATTCAATTAGTAGCAACAAGCTATTTAATTGTTATTGCTGGGACTGTATTGATTTTTGGAAGATTAGGAGATATGTTTGGAAAAACAAAAATATTTAAGTATGGAATAGGTTTATTTACTATTGGATCATTTCTTTGTGGTATAACAAGTTCCTTTCCTATATTGATTATTGCAAGAGTAGTACAAGCTATAGGTGCAGCTGGAACCATGGCAAATAATCAAGGTATTATAACAGAAGTATTTCCTTCAAATGAAAGGGGAAAGGCTCTTGGATTTTCAGGAACTGCTGTGGCTTTAGGTTCTTTGGTAGGGCCTGGATTAGGCGGTCTTATAGTAGGTGTAGCTAGCTGGGAATATATTTTTTTAATAAATGTTCCTATCGGTTTAGTTGCATTATTTTTTTCATATAAGTTGTTACCTAAGGGCAATGAAAAGGCAAAAGAAAAGATGGATATTATTGGATCTGTATTGTTTATGCTTACTATAGTTCCATTGTTTATAACTTTAAATCAAGGATTAAATCGAGGTTTTAAAAATCCTATTATTTTATTTGGCTTTATAACATCAGTTATTTCTCTTGTTTCTTTTGTTTTAGTAGAAAGAAAAAGGAAAAATCCTTTAATTGAGTTACAAATATTTCAAAACAAATTATTTTCATTAAGTATTTTTTGTGGATTTATTAGCTTTGTGGCTATATTTTGTAATAATATTATTCTGCCATTTTACCTTCAAGATGTAATGGTATATACACCCCAACATACAGGTTTAATACTTATGATTTATCCTGCAATTTTAACAGTTGTAGCGCCTGTAAGTGGACACCTATCAGATAAGATAGGTTCAGAGATATTAACTTTTATAGGACTAATGTTAATAAGTATAGGATTACTATTAATGTCCACTTTAAATGAAAATTCAAATTTGATAAATCTGATAATGTTTATTGTAATAATATCAATTGGAATGGGTTTATTTCAATCACCTAATAATTCTTTAGTAATGTCTACAGTACCAAAAAACAAGCTTGGAATTGCAGGAAGTATAAATGCACTTGTAAGAAATTTTGGGATGGTATGCGGAATAGCATTAGCCACAACACTTTTATATAGTGGAATGAGCTTTAAAATTGGATATCGTGTTACAGATTATATGGCTGGAAGAAGTGATGCATTCATATATGGGATGAAAATTGTGTATATAACTGCAGCAATAATTTGTTTTATTGGAACTATATTAACTTTTTTAAGGTTAAAAAGTAAAAAAATAATGGGAGTTAATAATGTATGAGGCTGAGCTATTAATAGCGAAGCCTTTTATAATTTAATTTGTGTCAAATAAGATACCAATTCTACAAATTTTTACAATATTCGATTTTTTTCTTTTAATTTTAATATTTTTATGATAATATTATTGTATACAAATCCTTTCTTGCATTATTAATTATATAACTTTATTTTAAAATTTACTATATTTGGAGGGGAAAGATTTGAACAACCTAATTAAAAAGTGGAATGATTTAAGCCTTGTAAAAAGAATAATCGTAGGACTCATTATTGGAATTATTTTAGCTTTAACTATTCCCGAAAAAGCAAAGCCGATTGTAATTTTAGGTTCTTTATTTGTTGGCGCATTAAAGGCAATTGCTCCAATGCTAGTATTCTTTTTAGTAATGTCTGCAATATCCCAGCATAAAAGTGGTCATAAAACTAACATGAAATCTATTTTGGTTCTTTATTTAATAGGAACATTTTTAGCAGGTCTTATAGCTGTTATAGCAAGTTTTATTTTCCCAATAAGAATAACTCTTCCAGGAGGTCCTGGTACAGAAAATTTAACACCTCCAGGTGGGGTTGTAGAGGTATTAAAATCATTGTTATTGAACATTGTTGAAAATCCAGTAAAAGCTTTATATAATGCTAATTACATTGGTATATTATCTTGGGCTGTAATTTTAGGTATTGCATTAAGGAATGCGGCAAGTTCAACAAAAACTATTATTTCTAATGTTTCAGATGCACTATCTGAAGTAGTAAGATTGATAATAAACTTTGCACCATTAGGAATAATGGGACTTGTCTTTGAATCCATAGCTACAAATGGAATTGAATCCCTTTTTAGCTATGGACAATTATTAATACTTTTGGTTGGCACTATGCTATTTGTGGCACTTGTTCTTAATCCAATTATTGTGTTTTTATACATTCATCAAAATCCATATCCTCTTGTATTTAAGTGTTTAAAGGATAGTGGTATAACAGCATTCTTCACACGTAGTTCGGCAGCAAATATTCCTGTTAATATGAATTTATGTGAAAGATTAGGATTAGATAAGGATACTTACTCAGTATCTATTCCATTAGGTGCAACAATTAATATGGCAGGAGCAGCAGTAACAATTTCTGTATTAACGCTTGCAGCTGTTAATACACTTGGTATTAAAGTAGATATACCTACAGCGTTTATCCTTAGTATATTATCTGCGATAAGTGCTTGCGGTGCTTCAGGAGTAGCCGGAGGTTCGTTATTACTTATTCCTCTTGCATGCAGTTTGTTTGGTATTCCTAATGATATTGCAATGAAAGTAGTTGGAGTGGGTTTTATAGTAGGCGTTATTCAGGATTCATGTGAAACAGCACTTAATTCATCCACAGATGTACTTTTTACAGCAACAGCTGAATTTGCTAAATGGCGTAAAAATGGAAAGAAAATCCCATTTTAAATCATTGATACTTGGGACAGTTACTTATTTTCTATATATCTACATCAATTAAATCTAGGTTTCTCCTTTTGCTTTCTTGGGGTTACTTGAGGTGTTTTGTGGTTTCCCGGTCTTTTCCTGTCTTTCCGGGACGGTTACTCATTTAAGGTACATTCACACCAATTCTATGAATAAACAAACCTCCAACTTGGAAAAATAATACTAAAAATACATTCCAAGTTGGAGGTGTTTTTTTATGCCAAGAATGGCAAGGCAAAAAAGCTATGATTCTATTTATCATGTTATGGTAAAAAGCATATCCGAAGTTCTCCTCTACAAAGACGATAAGGATAAAATAAAATACCTTGACTACATGAAAAAAGCCCAAGAACAGTTCGAATTTAGAGTTTATTCCTACTGCCTTATGGATAATCATGCTCATTTTATTATAGATGCAAACGGTGCAGATATCTCAAAAATAATGCACTTTATAAACTATAAATATGCCATGTATTTTAATAAAAGGTATGAAAGAAGTGGCCATCTCTTTCAAGACAGGTTCAAAAGCTTAATCGTAAAGGATGATAGATACCTCTTTGCCTTAACAGCTTATGTTCACTTTAACGCAACAGACCTAAAAGGCTACGATAAAAATCCACAGGATTACCGCTTTTCATCTTTAGGCATATTCTTAGGGCAAAAGACAGATGAATTTGAACTTATAGATGACAAATTTATATTATCCATGTTTAGCCTAAAGGAAGCTACAGCAAGGGCTATGTACAAAGACTTTGTATTTAAAGTAAAAAGTATTGTTGATGCGCAAAGGGAAGAGTTTAAGAAAGAAGGAACAGAGTATAGGAGCATGAGAACAATCCTTGTAAGGGATCTATCCCCTGATAAAATAATAGAATTAATATCACAAAAATTCAACGTAGATAAGCTAATGCTAAGGATAAAGCGGGCAAAGGAGGCAAAGGAAGCAAAGGCAATACTATGCTTTGTGTTAAGAAAGTTTTGTGATTTAAGATGTGCCGATATATGCAGGATACTTGGGAATATGGGGCAATCTAACGTTTCAAAGCTATGTTCCCTTGGGAGGGAGCTTGTAAAGGAAGAGAAATATAAAGATATAGTAAATGATATATTAGTGTCGCTGGTGTAGAATAATATTATTTTTATTAGAAGTCAATTGAATGAAAAGAAAAATAAATGGTATTGAAGTAAGAATATGTTATATAAGTGGACAAGCTATGATAAAAAGTCTTTAAAAATATGTAATTGAAATTAATTAGATCTAAATAAATATAAAGAATAAAAATAATAAGTAAACGTCCTATAACCACTGTAGCCAAAATCACATAACATTTAAGCTTAAAATAAATATAAGATAATACTAATAATAAGTAACTGTCCCAAATGACCGAATGACCACAATCTTGCCACATTTTTGAGGAGAATTGGCCATTTTTTTTATTATAAAATAAAAATGTAGAATTTAGAAAAGAAAAATTAATGATTAGAGAATAGATGCTTTATAAATAATGATATAAGACTATAAAAAGCTAATTTAATAGAAATAACTTTTTAAATGATTATTAAAATTAATTAAAATAGATCCCCCTTATAATTTTATATAGATTTTTTAATAATTATTGCTAAACATAATATTACTTTTTTCAAAACGTACCCTTTACATTGAGATAAAAAATTATTTAGTTATTTTTCCGGGCTTGTATATGGCCGATTAATTAAACTTGCCACCTATCCTCAATGCTAAGGGTATGTTTTTACAATATTATTTTGGGTTATTATAATCAATTGATTATGAAAATAATTAATATTTATTTTTTTAAGCCTATTTGCTTTTTTTATATTTTTTATTATGTTACTATTTTACATAAAGATGTTTATAATTTTATTTTGAATTTATAAGTTTAAGAGAGTAAATAGCATTAACAAGATAAAAGAAAGGAGAATACAAATGAAAAAGTTCAAACAATTATTTTTATTTGTTATCATTGCTATTTTGCTAGTTCTTATAGGTTGTGACAATTCTTCAAAGGCTCAACTATATTTTATAAATACAACTTTAGTTGGGCAGGTTACTGCTGTTAAAGATAATCAAATTACTTTAAAGATAATTTCAAATGGCGGAATGGGTATGGGTAATATGAATATGAAGATGGCGAACATCCCACCAAGTATGCCTAATAATGAAACAGCCAATAGCAGTAGCCAATCTTCGAATATGGCAAGTGATAATAATATGGCTTCTAATTCTCAGCCGCAAGATATGCCCAATAATATTTCAGATAATAATGTAGAAAATCAAGAAAATAATAAATCTAAATCTCAATCTCAAACTGAAACAAGTAGTAATGAAGTAACTCTTGTTATAAATAATCAAGATTTAATTTCAGTTGAGTCAAACGGACAGAGTATAAAAGGTAACATATCAAGTATAACAAAAAACAGTATTTTAGAGATTAAATTTGATGAAAATAATACAATTGTTTCTATTACAGTAAAATCTAATAATAATAATTTTGCATCAGGTATGCCTGGTGGTGGTTCATCTACAGAAAGTAGTGGTACTGGTGCAAATACTTTTAACAAAGATACAACCCTTAGCGATAAGAGTTATACTTCAAGCAATAAGGATGAAAATGTAATTCGAGTTGAAAATAGTGCAAAAGTTAACTTGAATAATGTTAGTATAACTAAAACAGGTGATTCTTCAAGTAGTGAAAATAGTGATTTTTATGGATTGAATGCAGGTATTCTTGCACGTGATAAATCTACTCTAACTATTAAAGGTAGTACAGTTTCTACTAATGCATCAGGAAGTAATGGCGTTTTTGCTTATGGCTCTGGTACGAGTGTAAATATTACTGATACTAAAATTAGAACTCAAAAAGGAAATTCTGGTGGAATTGAAGTTGCAGGAGGAGCTACTCTTCAAGCTTCAAACTTAGACATTGAAACCCAAGGTGCTTCAAGTGCGGCAATTCGTAGTGACCGTGGAGGAGGTACACTAACTGTTAAAGGTGGTAGCTATGTAACAAATGGTACAGGATCCCCAGCTATATATTGTACGGCTAATATTTCTGTTGACAGTGCAACTCTTACTGCTAATGGTTCTGAAGCAGTTGTAATAGAGGGTAAAAATTCTGTTAAATTAAATAATTGTATTGTTACAGGTAATATGAAGGGGACTTATGGGGAAAATAGCAGCGAAAATATACAGAATGTAATGATTTATCAAAGTATGTCTGGTGATGCAAGCATAGGTAAAGGATCTTTTACAATGACAAATGGCTCACTAATTGCAAAAAATGGAGATATGTTTTATGTTACAAACACATCAGCTGAAATAAATCTTACAAATGTTTCTTTAACTTATGCTAATGGCAACCTGCTTACAGTATCAGGGAATGATGGTTCACGTGGATGGGGAAAATCTGGAAGCAACGGTGGAACATGTGAGTTTATAGTAAACAATCAATTGTTAGAAGGATATATTAAAGTTGATAAAATTTCATCTTTAAATTTCTCAATGAAGAACGGAAGCAAATTTAAAGGTACTATAAACTCAAAGGGACAGGAAGGCTCTGCTTCAGTTACTTTAGATAATACAAGTACCTGGACATTAACTGGGAATGCATATATAACAGAATTTAATGGCAGTATAAATAATATTATAACGAATGGCTATCATGTTTATGTTAATGGCAAGATTTTAAAATAAATTTAAAATGAATAAAAAGTCTTGCATACTATAAATATTTATGTTAATATTTAATAGATAAGTGAGTTCTTTAAATCAGTCCTGTGAGGCTGGTAAGATGCATGGATAATATATCATGATGTGCTTATAACTTCTTACCAGTTGGTAAGAAGTTTTTTTATGTAAAAAACTTTTAAATCAGTCCTGTGAGGCTGAGAAAGAAGGAGGAGTTAAAAAATGACAGAAAAAGCGATAACAAATGAAATTATGGTTCAAGAAATTTCAACTTTTGATAAGTTAAAAAAAGTAATACTTGCCATTCAGCATCTTATTGCAATGTTTGGAGCAACAGTTTTAGTTCCTATTTTAACAGGTCTTGACCCATCAGTTGCAATATTCTCAGCAGGACTTGGAACGTATATTTTTCACCTCTGTACTAAAAAGAGGGTTCCTGTTTTCCTTGGTTCATCCTTTGCTTTTATTCCTGGTATTATAGCAGTAAAACAGGCTTATGGAGATTTAAGATATGCACAGGGCGGGATAGTAGTAGCTGGTTTAATATATGTTATTGTATCCTTTGCGGTTGAAAAAATAGGTGTTGAAAGGATAAGAAAGGTACTTCCAGCACAGGTTGTTGGGCCTATGATTATGGTAATAGGTTTAAATTTAGTTCCAGTTGCTTATGGAAGTGCAAAAACAAACTTCATAGTATCAATAGTAACCCTATTAACTGCTGTATGTGTTACTTTCTTTGGAAAGGGGCTTTTAAAGCAGCTATCAATAATAATAGGGGTTACTACCGGGTATATATTATCAGCAGTAATGGGGATAGT
Source organism: Caloramator sp. E03 (assembly GCF_006016075.1). Classification (NCBI taxonomy): domain Bacteria; kingdom Bacillati; phylum Bacillota; class Clostridia; order Eubacteriales; family Clostridiaceae; genus Caloramator; species Caloramator sp. E03. The sequence continues at coordinate 1,665,957 of NZ_CP040093.1, forward strand.
TGATACAACAGCTGTTAAAACAGCAGCCCTTATTGCAGTGCCAAACTTTACTTTGCCAAAGTTTGATATAGCAGCAATAGCAGTAATAGCACCTGTGGTTCTTGCGGTATTCATGGAACACATAGGTGATATAACTACTAACGGTCAAGTAGTAGGACAGGATTTTATAAAGGATCCAGGCCTTAATAGAACTCTTTTAGGTGATGGACTTGCAACTATGGTTGCGGGTTTAATAGGAGGGCCGGCAAACACAACTTACGGAGAAAATACAGGAGTTTTAGCGATAACTAAAAATTACGATCCATCAATACTTAGAATGACTGCAGTTTTTGCAATGATACTCGGGTTCGTAGGAAAGGTTGGGGGATTTCTAAAGACTATACCAGTCCCTGTAATGGGTGGAATAAGCTTTATGCTTTACTCAATGATAGCTCTTATTGGAGTTCAAACTATAAAAAATAGTAAGGTTGAGTTTAATATAAAGAATATAATAATAATGGCAACGGTATTAATCCTTGGGCTCCTACCAACTTATGCAAAGATAAATATAGGAATACCTGTAACAAAAACAGTAAGCATAAGCGGTCTTAGTTTTGCAGCAATAGTTGGAGTTATAGTAAACATGATTTTAAACAGAGAATAAACAACAGCAAGCAGCTATTAAGGTAGCTGCTTGCTTATATTTTATATAGGACTTTTTTAATACTAAAACTTCTATTATGTGTTAAAGATCCTATTTATGAATTTCTTTAAAGTGAAATCTAAAATAGAGGTATATGATATGAAATCATTTGATTAATAAATAGATAAAATAAGTAACTGTCCCTCATTTTAGCAATATATTTGAATATTTTTGTTTTAAATATTATAATTATTTTAAAAACTTGAGGATTTACGGAGGTAAAAAATGGATAGAGAAAGAGCAGTTGAACTTTTAGGGAAATATTTAACTTCACCACATTTAATAAAACACTCTTATGCTGTTGAAAGTGTTATGAGAGCCCTTGCAAAAAAGCTTGATCCTGAGAGAGTAGATTTTTGGGGTATAGTGGGCCTTTTACATGACTTAGATTGTGATGTTGTTGATTGGAAAAATGATCCTTCGCTCCATGGTCCTAAAACAATTGAAATATTAAAAGATGTTTCCTTTGGAAATGACGAGATGTATCATGCGATTTTAGCACACAATGAAGCTACTAACACACCAATAACTAATTCTTTAGACAGAGCCCTTTATGCTTCTGACCCGATAACAGGATTTATAACAGCCATTGCTCTTGTTTATCCTGATAAGAAGGTAAAAAGTGTAAAGGTAAAATCAATAGTAAAAAGGATGGATGAGGTAAGGTTTGCAGCGGGGGCAAATAGAGAAGCTATGAGGTCAATTGAAAATCTTGGGATAAGCTTTCAGGACTTTGCACAGATTTCATTAGATGCAATGTGTGAAATATCAGATGTGTTAGGGTTATAAAAAGTAACGGTTTTAAAAATATTAAGCAAAAGATAATTAAAATGGAACTTTTAGTGAATATGGATAATCAAAAAAAGTGCAGGTTTTCTGCACTTTTTTTGATTATTAATATATATTAATCACTTTGTGTTTTGAATTAATTTATTTTGCATTTTGAAAAATTATTCGCTAAAATTAAATTTAATAAATCATCTAATACCTGCGGTTTGGAGGTATAAAAGTGAAAAGATGGTATAAGATAAATTGTATCTTAATTATAATGATTATAATTTTTATGCTTGTTATTGAGTATAAAGTTGATATGAAAAATATAAATAAAAAGCCTTTGTCAAATGTTAACAAGCCTAAAAAGCTTATTATAGGTCGTGCAAATGATGCTTTAAGCCTTGACCCTGCTAACATAACTGATATTGACTCTTTAAGAGTTACAGTTAATATATTTGAAACCCTTGTGAAATATGAAAAAGATGGAAAAGATATAGTACCTGCTCTTGCAACAAGCTGGAAATCAAGTGAAGATGGACTTTCATGGACTTTTAGGCTAAGGCAGGGAGTAAAATTTCATGATGGTACGGTTTTTGATGCCAATGCAGTTGTTTTTAATTTTAAAAGATGGATGGATGATAAAAACCCATATCACAATGGTAAATTTGAATACTGGAATTATGTATTTAATGGATCTCCTGGTCTTATAAAAGATGTTAATGCTTTAAATAAATATAGTGTTGAAATAAAATTAAATAAACCTTATGCTCCTTTTTTAAGCTGCCTTGCTATGCCAGTTTTTGCAATTTCAAGCCCTGAGGCAATAAAAAAATATGGGGATGATGTGTACAAACATCCTGTTGGTACAGGCCCCTTTATATTTAAAAGATGGGATATAAATAAAAGCATAATACTTACAAAAAATGAGCAATACTGGGGGCAATCTTCAAAGGTTGATGAAGTTGAATTTAAAGTTATACCATCAGATAAAGAAAGAATTGATGAATTAAAAGAAGGTAAAATACATATCGCTGATGACATAAACCCCGATGAAGCTGTATTAATTGAAGATAATTCAAATTTTAGGCTTATTTTAAGGCCGTGTTTTAATGTGGCATATATTGCATTAAATAATAAAAAGGCTCCATTTAATAATAAAAACGTAAGATTAGCTATAAACTATGCAATTGATAAAAAAGATATGATAAAAAAAGTATACGCAGATTTTGCAAAGCCTGCAAAGACATTTATCCCCCCCTTGCTTATTGGGTATGATGAAGACATAGATAAAAGGGAATATGATATAAAAATGGCAAGGGAGCTATTAAAAAAAGCTGGCTATTATAAAGGATTTAGTGCAACTTTATGGGTAATGAACAGTCCTCGAAGCTATCTTCCTAAACCTATTGAAACAGCAAATTATATTAAAGATAATCTAAAAAAAATAAAAATTAATGTAACAATAAAAACGTTAAATTGGAATGAGTATTTGAATAGAATTAAAAATGGAGAGCATGAGATGGCTTTGATAGGATGGATGGGAGATAATATTGATCCGGATAATTTTTTAAATACACTTTTTTCATCTGATAATGCAAAACGTGGCTGTGCAAGTAATTATTCTTTTTATTGCAATAGTACAGTGGACATGCTTTTGGTCCAAGCAAGGCAAACTGATGATTTAAATTTTAGAAAATTGCTGTATAAAAATTTGCTTCAGATTATAAATGATGATATGCCTTCAATACCTCTTACACATAATATGCCAATAATGGTTTTAAATGTATCGGTTAAAGGATATGTACCTTCTATTACAGGAAATGAATCTTTAGAATGTGTAGATATAGAATAAAATGATGGGTGAATACATGATGAAAAGAAAATATATTTTTATAATAGCTTTTTTACTATTTTTAATTATTGCTTTAAATGAATATAACTCAAATAAAAGTCAAAAGGATATAAATGTATTGCTACTTCCAAGTATTCCCCAGCCCATTGCAAAAGAATATGTGCTTATCACATCAGCAGGACAGAGTCCAGATATTTATATAATATATGATGTAGCAAATAAACTTACTATACACAATTATTTTATGCCAAAGGCAACATTACAGGATTTAGATGGTGTAAATACGGTTGTATTTGTTGTAGGGTATAGTTTAATAGGAGAAAAATTTCATGATATCACATATAATGAAGAAAAAAACAGGGTAAAAAATCTTTTAAAAAGAGCAAAGGAAGACAATAAAGTAGTCATAACTATTTTTTTGGGTGGATTTGAGAGGAGAAACAAAAGAACAGATGAACTTTTAAAAATACTAAGTCAAAATACAGATTATTTAATAGCTACAAAAGATTCTGATAAGGATAAGTATATATCAGAGCTTGCAAAAGAAAATAAAATACCATTAACACTTATAAATAAAGTTAACGATGTACTTGAGCCTTTTTCATCAGCCTTTAGATAAAAAAGAGAGGTTTTTTATGGGAACACATAAAAATAATTTAAGAGGTTTATATTTATATTCTGGTATTATCCTTTTGATATTTAGTATTTATTATCCTTTAACTATGAGAAATATCTGGTTTAGTATAATATATAAAATAAAAGATGCGATATTGTTGGGAGATAGTGGATATCTCATATTAGGTTCAGCTCTGATGAGCTTTTTATATGCAGTAAAAAACAGCATGATGTTTTTAGGTATTATAATTATTATATACTATTTAAAGACAGAAAAGTCTTTCAAAAATAAGAAGTTAATTAGTGCTTTTATAGTTCTTATATACTATATAATAAGTATGATATTAGTAGACTTTCCACAGGAGATTATAACTACATCAGCATCATTAATTATTTGCCTTTTTATGTATGATAAGCTATTCAATGAAACAAGCAGTTTTTTTATTATTTTTATAATGTCTTTTCAGGTTTTTTTTGCTTTTGAATGGCTTAATATAATGCCAGCTTTATCAATATATAATTTAGGTCAAAGTGATATACCATATAGCATAAAAACTGCTTCAATATATTTAAATTCTCAAGCTGTATTAAATTTTAGTGGTTTTGCATTTTTCTTATCACTTTTTCTATTAGCTTTTTCAACAGCTATGCTATATAATAGCTATTCAAAAAACATGAAAATAATGAAAGATAACTATGAAAAGCAAAAAGAATTACAGGAGATGAAGTCTAAGGTACTACAAAATAGGATCAACAATGAAATGAAGACACTGGTACATGATTTAAAAACTCCACTTGTAACTATAAGAGGGTTAAGCTCATTACTTTCCATATCAAAGGATGAAAGAAAGATAAAGGAATACTGTGAGCGTATAGAAGGCTCTGTTGATAAGATGAATGAGATGATATCGTGCTTTTTATATGAGAACTCAAGGCAAAGTATAAAAGTCGAAGAACTTATAGACTATGTTAGGGCACAGATACCTCTTGAGGATAATTCAATAAAAATAGATATAATAGTTTCTGATTCATTACCTAATCTGTATGTAAACAAAATAAGAATGGCAAGAGCAATAATGAACATACTTGAAAATGCAATTATTGTTCCTTGTAAACAAGATCATAAACATATAATCCTTGAGGTAAAAAACTGTGATTTTGGAATAAGTATAATGGTTAAGGATAATGGTGTAGGAATTAATAATGAAGAAATTTCAAAGATATTTGAAATTGGATATTCAACAAATAAAACCTCTGGCCTTGGTCTTTGGTTCGTAAAAAAGGTAATTGAAGAAAATGAAGGTAAAATAGATATTATAAGCAAAAAGGATGAAGGCACGACTGTTATTATATATTTACCTTCTGCATAAGATTTAAAAAGTTTAATACAAGAGGTGGGTATTTTGAATAAATCTATAAATAAAAAAAAGATAGTTATAATAGATGATGAGCCAGATATTCAATATACAATTAAAGAGATATGTGAATATGGAGGGTGGGAAGGTATTATAGCCAAAAATAGTAAGGATGGTTATGAGCTATGTAAGAAAACAAATCCAAACCTTGTAATTGTAGATTATCACATGCCGGATTGGGATGGACTTACTACAGTAAAAAAGATTCGTGAGTTTAATAAAGTCGTATCAATACTTGTTCTAACTGTTGATGAGAGGCAGGAAATTGCTGAAAAATTTATAGCAGCAGGGGCAAGCGATTTTGCTTTAAAACCAATAAGAACCCCTGATCTTATATCACGTATAAAAATAAATATTATGATAAATGAGATGCAGGAGAATTATGAAAGAGAAAGAAAGCAAATATTCATTGAAAAAGGAATAAGTAAAGCCACCCTCGATGTTATTTGTAACTATTTAAGTCAGCATGAGGCATTAACAATAGATGAGATAACAAAGGGAGTAAACCTTGCTTACCAGACTGTGCATAGATATATTCAATATTTAATTGAAGAGGGAGTAGTAGAGATAATACCTGTTTATGGACAAGTTGGAAGACCAAAAAATAAATACAAAATATCTACAATGTAATAAAAAATGAATGATAATATATTTTTTGTGCGATTTAAAAAATTTTCAGAGAAAAATGTTAAAAAAATAGGAATATTTAAATGCATAAAGAAATATATATTTACATATTTATAATTTTTAAATATAAAATTATAGGAGGGATATTATTGAAAAGAGTAATAGCATTTTTACTTGCAGCTGTTATGACTTTAAGTTTTGCTGCTTGTGGTCAAAAGGAGAATAATCAAAGTTCTCAGAATTCTGGGCAGCAAAACCAAACAAAGGAGCAAAAGTTCCACATTGGAATTGTAACAGGAACTGTTGCACAATCAGAAGATGAACTTAGAGGCGCTGAAGCTTTTATAAAGGAATATGGTGACGTTGATAACGGAGGAATAGTAAAGCACGTTACATATCCTGACAACTTCATGCAGGAGCAGGAGACAACCATTGCTCAAATTGTAGGCCTTGCAGATGACCCGCTTATGAAGGTTATCGTTGTAAACCAGTCAGTTCCTGGAACTGTTGCAGCATTTAAAAAGATAAAGGAAACAAGACCAGATATATTACTTCTTGCAGGATCACCCCAGGAAGATCCTAACATGATAGAGGAAGCATCAGATCTTGTTGTTGATGTTGATAACGTAAAACGTGGATACCTTATGATTCTTGCTGCAAAGAAGATGGGAGCAAAGACATTTGTTCACATTTCTTTCCCAAGACACATGAGTATTGAACTTCTTTCAAGAAGAAGAAAGATAATGGAAGAAGCTTGTAAAGATTTAGGATTAAAGTTTGCTTTTGAAACTGCTCCAGACCCAATGAGTGACGTTGGAATTCCAGGTGCTCAGCAGTTCATACTTGAAAAAATGCCAGAATGGGTAAAGAAATATGGTAAAGATACAGCTTTCTTCTGTACTAACGATGCTCAGACAGAGCCTCTTTTAAAGAAGGTTGCTGAACTTGGTGCAATATTCGTTGAGCCAGATCTTCCATCACCAATTATGGGATATCCAGGAGCTTTTGGAATAGATCTTAAGGCAGAAGCAGGAAATTGGCCAGCAATACTTAAGAAGGTTGAAGATACTGTAGTTGCTAAAGGCGGCGGAAAGAGAATGGGAACTTGGGCATATTCCTTTAACTATACAACAACAGAAGCTCTTGCAGAATTTGGTAAGAGAGTAGTTGAAGGAACTGCAAAGAAGGATTCCTTTGATGACTTAATGAAGTGCTTTGAAAAGTATACTCCAGGAGCACAGTGGAATGGATCATATTATGTTGATGTTGCAACTGGACAGGAAAAGAAAAACCACGTTTTAGTTTACCAGGATACTTATGTTTTAGGTCAAGGATACCTTGGACAGACTAAGGAAACAATTCCAGAAAAATACAATAACATTAAGTAAAAAATATTAAGTAGACAAGTAACCACTCGCTTTGCGAGTGGGTACTTGTTTGTTTTAAAGCTATTCTGACTTCATAATTAAGAGGTGAAAAAATGTCGGAGGGAAACATTTTATTAAAAGTAGAAAATGTTGGAAAACAATTTGAAGGTAATAGAGTACTGAAGGATGTAAATTTTACCCTCAAAAAAGGGGAAATATTAGGACTTGTTGGAGAAAATGGTGCAGGTAAATCAACTCTTATGAAAATACTTTTTGGAATGAATGTAATTCATGAAACAGGAGGATATGAAGGAAATATATACCTTGATGGACAGAAGGTTAACTTCAAAAACCCTCTTGATGCATTAAATGCAGGAATAGGAATGGTACATCAAGAGTTTTCGTTAATACCTGGATTTACAGCTGCAGAAAATATACTTCTTAATGTTGAGAAAACAAAACCTAATGTTATATCAAAAATATTCGGTAAGAAACTTGAAACTATTGATGAAAAGGAAATGCAAAAATCAGCACAAAAAGCAATCGAAACTTTAGGGGTTGACATAGATCCAGATACATTAGTATCTGAAATGCCAGTAGGGCATAAGCAATTTATAGAAATTGCTAGAGAAATTGATAGGGAGAAAGTTAAGCTTCTTGTTCTTGATGAGCCAACTGCAGTTTTGACTGAAACAGAAGCTGATATACTATTAAAGGCTATGAGAAGACTTGCTGATTTAGGAGTCTCAATTATTTTTATTTCTCATAGGCTAAATGAAATAATATCATCCTGCGATAAACTTGTTGTTTTAAGAGATGGTGTAGTTATAGTTGAAAGGCCGGTTGAAGGTGTTAACATAAGGCAAATAGCAGAGTGGATGGTTGGTCGCTCTGTTGAGAGTGAAAGAAATATAAAACCACGTGAAAGTAGCGATAAAGACATAATTCTTGAAGTTAAAAACCTCTGGGTAGATATGCCTGGAGAAACTGTAAAAGATGTTACTTTTAGTGTAAGAAGAGGAGAGATATTTGGAATTGGAGGACTTGCGGGGCAAGGGAAGCTTGGTATTCCAAATGGTATAATGGGACTTTTTGCATCAGGAGGAGAAGTTAAATTAAATGGTAAAAATCTTCCGCTGAACAATACCTATAATGCACTAAAAAGTGGACTTGCCTTTGTTTCGGAGGACAGAAGAGGGGTAGGACTTTTGCTTGATGAACCAATTGATATGAATATAGCTTTTAATGCTATGCAGGTTCAAGATAAGTTTATAAAAAAATACCTTGGTGGACTTATTAAGTGGTGTGATGATAAAGCAATTAAAGAATGTGCCAATAAATATATAAAAGAGCTTGATATTAAATGTACAAGTGAAAAACAAAAGGTAAGGCAGCTCTCAGGTGGAAATCAGCAGAAGGTTTGCCTTGCAAAGGCCTTTGCTCTTGAGCCAACGCTTTTATTTGTTTCTGAACCTACAAGAGGTATAGATGTTGGGGCTAAGAAATTAGTTCTTGATGCTCTAAGACGCTACAATGAGGAGAATAATACCACAATAGTTATGATATCTTCAGAGCTTGAGGAATTACGTTCAATCTGTGATAGGATTGCGATTGTAAGTGAAGGTAAAATAGCTGGAATACTTCCAGCAAAGGTTTCCGTTACTGATTTTGGCCTTTTAATGTCTGGGATAGATAAACTTGAGGAAGAAGGTGAAAGCAATGAACAGAATTAATCAATTTATAAAGAGCTTTGGCTGGCCACGTATAATTATAGCATTATTCTTAATATCATTGTTCATTGCGGGGCCATTTTTCGGTGTATCAACTGATATGTCTTTAAATGATGTTTTTGTCAGATTCGGAATGAATGCTATTCTTGTTTTGTCAATGGTACCTATGATACAATCTGGCTGCGGCCTTAACTTTGGTATACCAGTAGGACTTGTTGCAGGGCTTATAGGAGCAGTTATGAGCCTTGAATTAAGGCTAACAGGTATTGTGGGTATATTAGCAGCCTTTGCAATTGCTATCATTGCAGCAACTATATTTGGATATTTTTATGGAAAACTTCTTAACAGAGTAAAGGGCGATGAAATGATTATCGCAACTTATGTTGGTTACTCCTTTATATTCTTTATGAATATGATGTGGATAGTACTTCCTTTTAAAAATCCTTCAAGTGTTCAAGGATTTAAGGGCACAGGACTTCGTGTAACAATAAGTGTTCAGGAATATTGGTATCATGTTATAAGTGATTTCTTAAAAATAAACATTACTGATCACTTTACTTTCCCAACAGGCATGTTTCTATTTTTTGCTTTAATGAGTTTTATTGTATGGGCATTTTTTAGAACCAAAATCGGTGTTGCCATAACAGCAGTTGGATCTAATCCTGAATATGCAAGGGCTGCCGGGATTGATGTTGATAAGATGAGAGTTATATCAGTTATCTTTTCAACGATATTGGCTGCCATTGGAATTATCGTTTACCAGCAAAGCTTTGGTTTCATCCAGATGTTCAACGCCCCTCTATCCTTTGTTTTTCCATCGGTTGCTGCAATACTTTTAGGTGGGGCATCGGTGAACAAAGCATCAATTGGTAATGTAATAATAGGTACTATACTATTCCAGGGCATACTTACTATGACGCCATCTGTTATAAACAGCGCTATAAGCATAGATGTCTCAGAAGTTATAAGAATTATAGTATCAAATGGTATGATAGTATATGCCTTAACAAGGAAAGCGAGGTAGAAACATGGAGCTTAATATGAAATCAGTTAGAAGATTTTTTATAGATAGTGCAGTACCGATACTATTTATAATAATAAGTGCAATTGCAATACCCCTTTCAAAATTTACAGGGATATATCTTGTAAGAGAGATTGTAACAAGATTAACAAGGGATACGTTCCTTGTGCTATCGCTTTTGCTTCCTGTTATGGCTGGTATGGGTATAAACTTTGGTATGGTATTAGGAGCAATGGCAGGACAAATAGGATTAATTTTTGTTACAGATTGGGGTATTAAAGGGGCTTTAGGATTAGTTGTGGCAATGATTATATCAACACCAATATCCATAATTCTTGGGTACTTTGGTGGAGCTGTTTTAAATAGAGCAAAGGGACGCGAAATGATAACATCAATGATGCTGGGACTTTTTATATCTGGTATATATCAATTTTTCCTTCTTTATCTTTGCGGAAGCATAATACCAATTAAAAATCCAAAGCTTTTGCTATCAAGGGGATATGGAATAAGAAATGCAATAAATCTTGATACTGCAGGAGCCTTTGATAAATTATTAAGGGTTAAAATAGGAGGAGTTCCTGTTTCCTTTGGAACAATTCTTATTATTGTTGCGATTTGCATATTTACAGCTTGGTTTAGAAAGACAAAACTTGGACAGGACATGAGAGCTGTAGGGCAGGATATGGCTGTTGCTGATGCAGCAGGAATTAAAGTAGAAAAGACTCGTATACAATCAATTATTATATCAACTGTTCTTGCATGCTATGGACAGATTATATATCTTCAAAACATAGGGACTATAAACACATACAATGGAGCTGATCAGGCAGCACTGTTTGCAGCAGCAGCACTACTGGTTGGAGGTGCTACTGTTAGTAAAGCAACAATTTTAAATGCAATAGTAGGTACGGGGCTTTTCCATCTTATGTTTGTAGTTATGCCTATGGCAGGCAAAAACCTTACAGGTTCTGCTATGCTTGGTGAATACTTTAGAATGTTCGTATCCTATGGAGTTGTAACAATAGCACTAGTTCTTCATGCGTGGAAGAGACAAAAGGATAAGGAGATGGACAGGGCTCAGTTTAGAGTCGATGTAAAACCTTCAAAATAATATAAAACAGAACCGATATAGCCTAAATCAGGTTATATCGGTTCTGTTTTGCTTAAAATATCTTTTTAAATATATCTCTTAACCATTCAAGGAATCCTTTGCTTTCCTTTGTTTTGGTTTGAACACATGTTTTAGAAACTACGGGAGCTTTGATCTCCTCAGTTCTCATTATAAATTTGACGCTTCCTTCCATGTCTTCTCCTATTCCACAGAAGGCTTTATAATCCTTAGATAATTTTACTATTTCATCCTTTGATTTTATTATATCATCAATATTTCCTAATTTACCATTAACCTTTGAGTCTATTTTATCTATTCCCTCATTTTTAAATTTCTTCATATTCTTGTCAAGTTCCTTTGTACCATTAGAAAGCTTCTCACTTCCCTCATTAAGTTTAACAGAGCCTTCATAAGCACTTTCCATTCCTTTTGAGAATTCATCTGTTCCCTGTGATAGAGCCATAGAGCCTTGATGGAGAGAATTTAATCCTTCATAGAGATTTTTATTTCCCTGTGCAATGTTTGAAATTGAAGGTCCAACCTGTTTTAATCCTTCGCTTAAAACTTTGCTCGACTCTGTAAGCTTATTTGCACCTTCAGATAGTGAATTTCCTGCATTTTGAAGTTCCTGTGCATGGGATTTTAAAGTTTCTCCTCCCTTTGAAATCAAATATGCGCCATCAGCAGCTTTTTTTTGACCATCCTGAAGGGATGAGAGAGCTGAATTTAGATTATCTGTACCGTTTTTAATGCTTACAATCCCTGCTTCAAGCTGAGATAGAGCCTCAACATATTGATTTCCTGAATCAAGAAGCTGTTTTAGGTAAGCTTTTTGAGTTTCAAGGCCTGATGTAAGCTTCTCTTGAATTTCCTTTGCCTGTGGGATTGGAGATAAAAGTGAAACTATTGTTTCAAGACCGTCAACACCCTTAATCAAAAGTTCTATTGCACTGTTTTCTTTTGTTTTTGCTTCTTTTAATTTTGATATAACTTCAAGGCTTTTTGAAGCACCATCGGATATCTGCTTTTCACCGTTTTTAATCTGCTCAGTGGCTGAAAGGAGCTTATTTAGTCCATCATAAAGTTCACCAGTTTTTTGAGATAACTCCATTGTACCATCTGCAATTTTAACTGCTCCATCTGCAAACTTTTTTGAGCCTGTAGCAAAGTTTTCAGCTCCATTTGCATAATCTACTGTTCCCTTTGAAAGCTTTTCTGTGCCTGAAGATAATGCAGCTGCCCCCTCGTAAAGCTTTTTTGCCCCATTTAATGCATCTTCAGTGCCTTTTGTAAGCTTTTTTGCACCATCGTTTATCTTCTTTGAAAATGAATTAAGAGTATCAAGACCTAATGTTAGTTTATTCATGTTGTCAGAAAGTTCCTTAGCACCCTGTGCTATTTTTCCTGTACCATCGGATAGTTTGTAGGTTGCATCCTTAATTTTTGAAATACCATCGATTAAGTCTTTTATGTTGTTAGCTCCTTCAATCTTACCTATATCAATTATTTTTGGAGTTGCGGTTATAATAATTGGTTTTAATTCAAAGTTTGTGCACTCTGCTTCAATTGTTAAGTTTTCAGGTATATCGATTAAACTCTCATCAATTCCAAGGCTGTCTTTAAGTCCCAATACTGTTGCAAAGGTTATAACCTGATTGTTTCCATCGGATAGCATTTCTCCAGAGTTTATCTTTACGTTTTTAAAATTATCAAGGGGCAGATTAACAGCTGCAACAACTGTAAAAGGAGTATATATAACTTTATTTTTACCATTTATCTTTGCTGTGTGGGCATCTTTATTCTTTAATTCTATATTTATTTTAATTTTACCACTTTTTCCCGCAATTTCTTCAGGGCTTACTTTGCTTCCATCTAAATAGTAACTAATATTAATATTTATTGGAAGAGATTTATCGGTTTTCCCCTGATAGAATATATCGTTTTTGTTTGTTTTCCAAATTAAAGTATCCCCAGATATAATTGGCTTTTCATCGCCTTTTACATTAGTAATAGAGCTTAATGTGGATTTGTCCTTTATTTCTATATCAGCCTTGTCGCTATGAAGATAGTCGCTTACAATGACTTCCTTTTTTTGCCCCTCTGCAGATAATATTGCATATACAGATTCATCCTTTTTAACTAAATCCTTTGCAAAGGCTATATTTGTCAGCATAAAGCATGCTATTGAAAATATGGCTACTGTTTTTACAAAATAATTTTTAATTGTCATTTTTATTCCTCCTCCTTGGCCAGTCTAAGTTTTAATGCAGGCTTTTTATTCCAGTTCCTGCTTGTTGCAGCTATTATTTTTTCGCTAACAAGAAGAATAGAGGGCAGAATTAAAATTATAACTATCATACTTATAAGTGCTCCTCTTCCTAGCATCTTACAAAGAGTTTGAATCATATCCATCTTTGCAATAAGTCCAACCCCAATAGTTGCGGCAAAAAAACACATAGCACTGGTTACGATAGATACGGCACTTCCTTGAACAGCTATTTTCATAGCTTCAAATTTATCAGCACCATTTCTTATTTCTTCCCTGAATCTTGATGTTAAAAGTATTGCATAGTCAACGGTAGCACCAAGCTGTATGCAGCCGATAACTATTGAAGCTATAAAGGGAAGAGTTTGATTCATATAAAATGGTATTGCCATGTTTATAAATATTGCAAGTTCTATGCAAAGAACAAGTATTATTGGTATAGATAAAGAAGTAAAAACAATCAGTATTATTGCAAATATCGATGCTATTGAAACAAGGCTTGATTTATTAAAATCTTTATTTGCAAGGTCGATTAAATCCTTTGTCAAAGGCCCTTCTCCAGCTACAATTCCGTGTATATCATAGGATTTTACTATAAAGTTTAAATCCTTAACCTGGTTATTTTCTTCTTTAGTTGCTGCTTTATATTTTGAAGTAGCGATTATTAATTTATAACCTCCCTTTGTAGAGATTTCTCGAATATCTTCAGGGATAAAGCTTTCTGGTATTCTTGTTCCTACGAATTTGTCATAGGCTATAACATGTTCAATCCCATCAACCTTTTCTATTTTTTTGACCATTTCATTTACCTTATAGGCAGGTATTTTGCTGTTTATTAGTATCATATGAATAGTTGTCATTTCATACTCATTTTTAAGCTTGTTTGTAGCAACAACTGATTTTAAATCCTTTGGAAGGGATTCATCGAGGTTATAGTATACTTTAACATTTGACTGTCCAAAAATTGCTGGTATGAATAATATCAAAAAGGCTATTGCAAATACTTTATAATATTTAGTTACTATATTAGCTATTTTTTCAAAGGACGGAAGATACACCCTGTGATGATATTTGTCTATCTGGCTGTCAAAGGTTAATATAAGGGATGGAAGTATTGTAACAGCAGTTAAAACTCCAATTAAAACTCCCTTTGCCATAACGATTCCCATATCTTTCCCTATTCCAAGGCTCATTACGCAAAGGGCTAAAAATCCTGCAACTGTTGTAAGAGAGCTCCCAGTTATTGCAACAAAGGTCGCTTCAATGGCATTTGCCATCGCCAGAGCCTTATCCTCAATATTTTGCTTTTCTTCTTCATATCTATGAAGAAGAAATATTGAGTAGTCCATCGTAACTCCAAGCTGAAGAACAGCAGCAAGAGCCTTTGTGATATAGGATATCTGTCCTAAAAATTTATTCGTTCCAAGGTTGTAAATAACCGCAAAACCTATTGAGATTATAAATAAAAAGGGTATAAAATAGGATTCCATTGAGAAACTTAAAACTAAAAGGCAGAGCACAACTGCAAGAAGTACATATATAGGAGTTTCTTTGTCTGCAAGGTCTTTTGTATCCTTTACAATTGCAGCAAGCCCTCCAAGGAAACACTGCTCATTTGTAACTTTTCTGATACTGCTTATTGCATCCATAGTTACCTTTGATGAAGCGGATTCGTTAAATTTTATAAAAAGCAGCGTTGAATTTTTTCTGTAAAAAAAATCTTTGATTTCATCAGGAAGTATTTCCTTAGGTATGCTCGTATCTAAGGCATCGCTTATCCATATAACCTTTTCAACACCATTTACTTTTTCGATTTTCTCTTTAAGTTTTAATACATCCTTTGACTCCATGTTTTCAATAATTAGCATAGATGTTGCTGCATTATGAAAGGACTTATCAAGTATTTCCTGACCTTTCATGGTGTCAAGATTCTTAGGAAGATAGGTTAGAATGTCGTAATTGATTTTAGTTGATACCATGCCAAATATGGCAGGAATTAAAAGTACAGCAGCTATTATTAATGTTGTTGTTTTGTGTTTAGTTACTAATAGACCAAACTTTTTCAAGACTGTCATCTCCTTTAAAGATTTTATATAGTTAACATTTTTTTAATCATCATAAATAGAACAGGCTTCATATTGTCGATTGTATCAGGCTCCTCAAGAATAATTGAACTGTATATTACTGAGCCTGTAAGTTCTATTACCATAAACAAAATCTTTTCAATATTGTCATCGCTAAAGCCTTCCTTTTTAAGGCTGCTTAAAAGAAGATCAGCAACTTCCTTCATTTCCTTGTATTCTTCAGGTTTTTGAAGGGCTTTTCTAAAAAGCCCAAAGGAAAGATTTTTGTGAATTATTTTTAAAAGCATTTTATTGTTTTTAAAATATTCAACTATGTAGTCTATAAAACTGATTACTCTGTCGATGTAGTTGTCGTAATTCTCATCCTTTATTTTTTGGAGTGCTTCCTTTATTACAAGGGAGCTCTTTGATAGTATTAGATGATCCATTATGTCATATTTATCTTTGAAGTAAAGATAAAAGGTACCCTTTGCAACTCCAGCTTTTTTAACGATATCGTCTATGGCTGTGCTGCTAAAGCCTTTTGTCAAAAACAAATCATAGGCAGCATCAAAGAGTTTGTTTCTCTTTATTATTTTGTTTTTATGTATTTTATTGATTTTTTCTTTAACCATTCAGCACCCACCTTTAAAATTGACTAATAGTCATTAATCATAATATTATTATATGCATAAATGACTATTAGTCAATTATTTATATATTAAATATTTGTTAATACAAAAAATGTCAGGAAAAAAACTTCCTGACATTTATTTTTTTATATCATTTCTTTTTTTATACCTCTTAAAAGAGCTTTGTCATAATCGATGTATTCATAAACCGAAAAGTCAAAATAATCACCGAATTGGTTAAGTTCCTCAAGGGATAGTTCTTCTATAGATTTGTCCTTATCTTCACAGTATAAAACTATTCTTCCAACTATTCCATGGGCATCCCTAAAGGGAATCCCCTTTAAAACAAGATAATCCGCAAGCTCTGTTGCATTAAGAAATCCCTTTTTAACTGCATTTTTCATGTTTTCCTTTTTAACTTTTATAGTAGGAAGCATTTCAGCCATAACTTTTATGCATGAAAGAGTAGTATCGACGGAGTCAAAAAAGGCTTCTTTATCCTCCTGCATATCCTTGTTATAGGCAAGGGGAAGAGCTTTCATTGTAGTTAATAGTGAAATTAAATTTCCATAAACTCTTCCTGTTTTTCCACGTATAAGCTCGGCTGCATCAGGGTTTTTCTTTTGAGGCATTATGCTGCTTCCCGTTGAAAATTCATCTCCTATTTCAATGAAGCTGAATTCTTTACTGCTCCATAAAATAATCTCTTCACAAAGCCTGCTTAAGTGCATCATTATTATTGAAAAATCAGACATAAGCTCTAAGAGATAATCCCTGTCGCTTACACCATCTAAAAAGTTGTCAACAGGCTTTTTAAATCCCAGCTCCTTTGCAGTAAACTCTCTGTCAATATAATAAGTTGTTCCTGCTAAGGCGCAGCAGCCAAGAGGGCTCTCGTTAAGTATATCTTTGGCATTCTCAATTCTTTTCATGTCTCGCTTAAACATATTAATATAACTTGAAAGATGATATTTAAAAGTTATAACCTGTGCTCTTTGAAGGTGAGTATAACCTGGCATTATAACATCTTTATGTTTTTCACCTAAGTCTTTAAGGGAAATGTTTAGTTTATTTAAACTTGATATTACTTCTTCAGCCTTTTCCCTTGCATAAAGTTTCATATCAAGAGCAACTTGGTCATTTCTACTTCTTGCTGTATGAAGTTTCTTGCCAACATCACCTATTTTTTTAATGAGATTTGTTTCAATAAAGCTATGAATATCTTCATAATCTCCATCTATTTTTAAAATGCCTGTTTCTATATCGTGTAATATATTTTCTAATCCTTTTACTATGAGCTCTCCTTCTTTATTATTTAAAATGCCACATTTTGTAAGCATTTTAGCATGGACTATGCTGCCTAATATGTCTTGTTTGTATAAATTTTTATCAAAGGATAGAGAGCTGTTAAAGCTCTCCATTAGTTTACTTTCAGCTTCTTTAAATCTTCCTCCCCAAAGTTTCATAAATAAAACCTTCCTTATTCTTTAGCATTCATCATTGCTTTAATTTTTGATGGAAGTGAATAAAGATTAATAAAACCTTCCGCATCATAATGATTATATAATGAACCAGTAGAAAAAGACGAGATTTCCTCATTATAGAGTGCATAAGGTGTATCTATTGAAGCAGTTTTTATGTTACCTTTGTATAATTTTAATTTTACTGTTCCTGTAACATTTTGCTGTGTAGTTTCAACAAAGGAATCAAGGGCATCTTTAAGTTGGGTAAACCAAAGCCCATCATAAACAAGCTCACCATATTTTTGTGATACAATTTGCTTGAAATGATATGTTGTTTTATCTAAAGTCAAGCGTTCAAGTTCATCATGGGCATAATATAACAAAGTTCCACCAGGAGTCTCATAAACTCCCCTTGATTTCATCCCAACAAGCCTGTTTTCAATAAGGTCTATAACGCCTATTCCATTTTCACCTGCTACTTTATTCAATAGGCTTAACATATCTACTGGATTTAATTCATTTCCGTTTATTTTTTTAGGTACGCCTTTTTCAAAATATATTTCAACATAGGTTGGATTATCAGGTGCTTTTTCTGGTGGTGTTACTAATAAATACATGTCATCTTTATGTTCATTTGTAGGGTTTTCAAGTTCTCCTCCTTCATGGCTTACATGCCAAAGGTTCATGTCTCTTGAATATATTTTTTCTTTTGTAACAGGAATTTCTATTCCTTTTGATGCTGCATAATCAATTGCATCTTCCCTTGATTTTATATTCCATATCCTCCAAGGAGCTATAATTTTAATGTTTGGATCAAAGGAGGCTATACCAACTTCAAAACGAACTTGATCGTTTCCTTTTCCTGTACATCCATGGCATATATACTTTGCACCTTCGATGTGAGCAATTTCAACAAGTCTTTTTGCCATTAAAGGACGAGCAAAGGCAGTACCGAGTAAGTATTTGCCTTCATATATAGCACCGCTTTTTATACCTTTAAATAAGTAATCAGTTATAAATTCTTCTTTTAAATCTTCTATATATACTTTTGAGGCTCCTGTTTTAATAGCCTTTTCTCTAACGTGGTTCATGTCATCATTTTGACCTACATCTATACAAACTGCAATAACTTCAAAATCATAATTTTCTTTAAGCCAAGGTATAATTATTGAAGTATCAAGACCTCCAGAATAAGCAAGTACAACTTTTTCTTTCATTTTATCACTCCCAATTTATGTTTATTATCAAAACTATTACAAGCATAATTATACATTATTATTTATACATATTCAATAACTTTTTGAATTTTTATACCTAAATATTTTAATATTATGCATACAAATTCTTCTGATTCTAAATAAAATTTTTTTATGGTATTATATTAATATAAGGGGGTAGTATTTTATGAATAACTATCTTACTGAAGAAGCAATAAACAAATTAAAAGAAGAAATTGAATATAGAAAAGTTGTAGTAAGGCATAAGATAATTGAGGATATTAAGGAGGCAAGGGCCTTTGGAGATTTAAGTGAAAACTTTGAGTATAAGGCTGCAAAGAGGGAGAGGGCAAGGAATGAGAGCAGGATAAGGTACCTTGAAAGAATGATAAAAACAGCTAAAATTATAAAAGATGATACTGAAGATAATCAGGTTGGTATAGGCAAAACAGTTACTTTAAGGTTTCTAAAAGAAAATGAGGTTGAAGAATTTAAGATAGTAACAACGGTAGAAGCAGATCCTATGAACAATCTAATAAGTATTGAATCGCCAATAGGTAAGGCAATATTTAAACATAGGGTTGGAGAAATTGTAAAGGTGTATTCTCCTAATGGAGAATATGAAGTAAAAATTGATAAGGTTGTAAAAGAATAATGTAAGAGATAAGAAGGTGAATATATGATTTTAGTTAGTTCTTGCCTTTTAGGGCTTGATACAAGGTACAATGGAAAGAATAATTCAAATGATCTTTTAATTGAATACAGTTGCTACGGTAAGTTTATACCTATATGCCCTGAACAGCTTGGAGGGCTTTCAACTCCAAGGGAACCTTCAGAAATAATAGGTGGAACTGGTAAGGATGTTATGATGGGTTATTGTAAAATTTTAAATTGTAAAGGAGAAGATGTTACAGAGCAGTATGTAAAAGGAGCTAAAGAAGTTATAAAGATAATTAAAATGTTTCCTGTTAAAGCTGCAATTTTAAAACAAAAAAGCCCATCATGTGGTAGTAAGAGGATTTATGATGGATGTTTTAAAGGGAAAATTAGAGATGGAGAGGGAGTTGCTGCTTATATTTTAAGGGAAAATAATATACCTATATATTCAGAAGAAGATATAAATAGAGAATTATTAGAAGAGCTAATATTTAACAAAATATGAGTATAAAAGCACATACTTATCAATATTTCATAGAATGTATTAAAGCATTATTGAGGTATTTAATATGGGTACTTTAGGCATACCTCTATATATGGATAGAAACATAATACTTGATTTGTACTCAACAATTATAAATGGATATATAGAATCAAAGGAAGAATTGTTTTTAAATACTAAAGATAACTATATTAAAACTCAGCTTGGGAATAAAATTTCAAATGGAAATGATAGTAAAAAAACTGATCCAAATGATAAGAACCTTGTAATAAGTAATAGCTTAAGTAATGTAAAAGATAGTTCTTTAAGTTTAGAAAATAGGAGAGGTAAAAGAGTTCAAACAAGAGTTAAAAAAAGTTTTACAACTTTTAGTATATTTAATTCTTTAATAAAGATTATGTATTCCAAGAATATGATTAAATCTGATTTAGGATATGTTGAGGATTTTAATTCTATAAATATAGGCGATTTCTTGGAATTATATACAAAACTTTCTAATAAATCTTTACAAGCCCAAATATCGACTGTTATTTCAATAATAGATTCTTATGATCCAAAGGTGCTTAACAAACTATTGCCTTATGATGATCCTAAATTTAATATAACTAACTTTGAATTTATATGTAAAATGCTAAAGAATCTATTGGATATTCTTAACAAAAACAACACAAATAAAATTATTTTAAAGAGCAAAACCTTTTTTATGGTTCTTGATGTTAATCTTAATTATTTTATGGATAAGAACTCTTATATATATGACAATGTAAATAATAATTTTAAGGTTATGTGTAAAGTAACAAGAAAAATAAGAGAAAATGAACATATAAACCTTCTTGATAAAACTTGTATGTCAAGCTATTATATTGATTTACTAAACCTAACAAAATGCTATCTTGATGTATTAAGAAAATACGATATTATACTTCCGGAGGAATTTTCATATTTAATAAATTATCCTGCGATTGAGGCTAAAGCAATTGCCATGTTTATATAATGTTTCTATTGACAAATTTCGAATTTTATTTTAAGATTTTTATAAATCCTACAGACTATGAAAAGGAATAGTAGAAGCATAGTTCTTTCTTAGAGAGGGGATGGCTGGTGAAAATCCCTAAAGGCGTGCTTTGAACCCACCTTGGAGTTCTGCACTGAAATTTTTTAGTAAGTTGCAGCGGGTTGTCCCGTTATAGATCAAAGAGAGTATACCTATATTGGTATACTAATTAGGGTGGTACCGCCGAATATTAGCCTCGGTCCCTTTGTGGGATGCGAGGCTTTTTTATATTTAAAAATTTTTAGGAGGATTAGGTATGGCAAGTGAAAAAGAAAAGAAATTTGTTGAAGAGATAACTCCAATGGACGAGGATTTTGCCCAGTGGTATACTGATATTGTTAAAAAAGCAGAGCTTGCAGATTATTCAAGTGTAAAAGGCTTTATGATTATCCGCCCTTATGGTTACGCTATATGGGAAAACATTCAAAAGGATCTTGATAGAAGGTTTAAAGAAACAGGTCATGAAAATGTTTATATGCCTCTTTTAATTCCTGAAAGTCTTCTGCAAAAGGAGCAAGAACACGTTGAAGGTTTTGCTCCAGAGGTTGCGTGGGTTACTCATGGAGGAAGTGAAAAGTTAACAGAAAGGCTTTGTGTAAGACCTACTTCTGAAACCATATTCTGTGAACACTTTTCAAAGATAGTTCAATCTTACAAGGATCTTCCAAAGCTTTATAACCAGTGGTGTTCGGTTGTAAGATGGGAAAAGACTACAAGACCTTTCTTGAGAACGGCAGAATTTTTATGGCAAGAAGGACATACTATACATGCAACAGCAGAAGAAGCTGAAGAAGAAACTATAAGAATGCTTAATATATATGCTGCTCATTGTGAAGAAGTACTTGCAATACCTGTTATAAAAGGACGCAAAACTGATAAAGAAAAATTTGCAGGTGCTCAGGCTACCTATACTATAGAAAGTTTGATGCATGATGGTAAAGCACTTCAGTCTGGAACGTCTCATAATTTTGGAGATAATTTTGCAAGGGCTTTTGATATTAAATATCTTGATAAAGAAGGAAAGCTTCAGTACGTTCATGAAACCTCCTGGGGATTTACAACAAGAATGATAGGTGCACTTATAATGGTTCATGGTGATGATAGTGGACTTGTACTACCACCGAGGGTTGCACCTATACAAGTTGTTGTAATTCCAATTGCACCTCATAAAGAAGGAGTTCTTGAAAAAGCTTATGAAGTTAAGGACAGAATATCAAAAGTTGCAAGGGTCAAGATAGATGATAGTGATAAAATGCCAGGATGGAAGTTTAACGAATATGAAATGAAAGGAATACCTGTTAGAGTTGAGATTGGACCAAAGGATATAGAAAACAATCAGGTTGTATTTGTTAGAAGAGATAATAGGGAAAAGATTGTTGTTAAAATGGATGAGATTGAAGGAAGAATAGTTGAGCTTCTTGAAGATATTCAGATATCACTTTATAATAAAGCAAAGGCTCATAGAGATGCAAGAACTTCCATAGCTACAAATATGGAGGAATTTAAAGATATTGTTGAAAATAGACCAGGATTTATAAAGGCTATGTGGTGTGGAGATAGGGAATGCGAAGATAAAGTAAAAGAATTAACTGGGGCAACTGCAAGATGTATGCCTTTTGAACAGGAACATGTATCAGATAGATGCGTATGCTGTGGAAAAGAAGCTAAAAAACTTGTATATTGGGGAAAAGCATATTAATAAAAAGCGGCCATTTGGCCGTTTTTTATTTTTATACTTTACTAATATATTCAAATATTATAATATAGTATTAGTACCACATAATAAATAAGGAGGAGTACTATGAAAACGAAGGAATTGATTCTTGTAGCATTATTTGCAGCCCTTACGGCAATTGGTGCTTTTTTAAAGATTAATATAGGATATATACCTTTTACGCTTCAGTTTTTCTTTTGTGCGTTGTCTGGTGTTTTGCTTGGAGCAAAACTTGGGGCATTGTCACAGATTATATATGTTACTATAGGGCTTTTTGGACTCCCTGTATTTTCAAATGGAGGAGGGATAGGGTATGTTTTTAAACCTTCATTTGGATTTATTATTGGTTTTATATTTTCTGCATATATTATTGGTATTTTATCTAACAAAAATAACAAATTTTTCACACTATTTATAGCCCAGCTTTTAGGCCTTATAGTTTTATATATTTTTGGTAGCATTTATATGTATGCCATTATGAATTTTTATATTGGTAAAGCTTTTTCAATCATAAATATTATAAAAGTAGCAGTTATGCCTTTTATAGGAGTGGATATAATAAAAATATTTTTAGTGTCTTTAATAGGAACTAAAATAAGACCTATAATACAAAAGACTGTATAAGTATTTTTAAGATATTGAATAATAATAAAAAGGAGGGGTACCTCCTTTTTATTTTGTATCTAAACTGTTTAGATAGTTTACAATTATGGTAGCAGCATCTCCTCTTGTTATAGTATTTAATGGATTGAAAAAGTCATTGTCTAAAGGCATTATCTTAAGTTCAGAAATTATTGCAATATATCCCTTATAATCTTGTGATATCATGTTTGCATCTTTTATTTTTGATATATCATACATATCGGGTTTATTTGCAACAAGACCAAGACCTAAGGAGTTTACAATAATTTTTGCTGCCTGCTGCCTTGTAACTTCACTATCAGGGCTTTTTTCATTTTCAGATATTATATTTTTGCTTATCGCCTGCTTATAATATACGTCGTAGGAATTGTCATCACTTATATATGGATCAGTAGATAAAACAAGAAGTTTTATAAAATCTTTTTGAAGTATTTTATCATCTGGTCTAAATTTATCTGAACTATCTTTTAATATGCCCAATTCAGCTAAAAGTTTTATACTGTTTTCATTTGGATTTCCTTTAATATCTGTATATTCAGCAGTAGCAGAATTCTTTTCATTAATTGGATCCCCATTGTAATCTAATACATAACCACTCTTTGCATCAAGCATTCCACTGAAGGAATCGAGTACATAAGCAAGCTTTATTTGAGGCTTACTATTTGGGTTAATATAATTATAACATTTTACATATTTAAGAGAAAAATTTAGTTTTTCAAATAATATATTATAAGCATCTTCAATATTTATTGTATCGTTTTTAGACGGAAGATTTAATTTGGTTGACCAACTTATATTAAATCCACAAACCTTTCCAGTATAGCAATTTACATTTATATTTATTGTATCAAAGTTATATACAATATCATCTGTTTTTCTTATATATCTAAAGTAATAGATTGGAGATATATAGTTTAAGTCGTTAGAAATATAATATTCATTATCTCTGGATTCAATTTGATTAAACTTATCAGGATATACGCTTTTTATAAATTCTTCTGCTATTTTTTTTGATTGCTCTTTATCATATAAAGGCTTTTTATCCTTTGATGGCTGGTCAAAGTCAGAACCACCAAAATAGAAGGATTTTATCTCAGAAGTTAATGCATCAACCTTTGCGCTCATATAGTTATAGGTGTTTGTTGAAGGATTGCTGTTCTCCCAATACAAATACCATGCTGCATCATCATCAAGGCTATATGAATAAAGATTTGCATTAGTTAGATTATATTTATCATCCAGTGGTAGATATTGCTTTGCAATTTCTATAGCCTTTTCCTTTGTGATGTATTTACTTGTTAAGTCAATTTCCTTTTGTTCTTCATTTGTCAGCTGAGGTGCTTGAGTGCTATCCTTTGAATTTGTATCTCCATTTTTAATAAAAGGAATGTAATAACCGTTTTTAATTATATTTCCTGTAACTGCATCTATTGGCATATTCCCGTTTTTTAGAGAATAAACGAGTATAGGCACATTTTTGCTAAGTTTTGAATTATAAACCATTGAATAAGCAAGTTCTAATCCAAGCTTATCCTTGAAAATGTTTTTTGCAGTATCAATGCTTATTGCATTTGAAGAGTCTGGAAGAGTTATATTATCCCAATTCAAATTGTAACTTCGTATTTTTAGATTATTTTTATCTACTGAAACTGTGATGCCATTATCGCTAAACTCAATACCATTTGCTACTCTTATAAAATTAAACGTGTAAACATCTGAATAAGAGTCATATCCATAAATGCTACGTTGCTTATCATCTAATTTTAATTCTTTATACTTTTGGGGTTGAAGTTTAATAATCAAATCAGAGGCTACCTTTTGAGCAGACGATTTTGAATATTTTGGTATCCTATTATTTGAATATACAGAGCCATCTGACATACTCATGCTTATGATTTCTCCTGTTTCAGCATCAACTGAAACGTAGATATTTTCACCTGTTTGCTTTTTAGAATACCAATTAAGTTCATATATTTTTCTACCGTTCATATTTTCTATATAATTTTGTTTAAAGCTAAGGCCTTCTGTATTTATATCAAATGCCGATTTTGCTATTTCTATTGCTTTGTTAGGAGGTATTTTATCTTGTGCATTAGCTCGAATTGGAGTTGTATATATAAAAAGCATACACAGTATAATTAAAGAGCATATTATCTTTCTCATAAAAATCTCCTTTCTTTTGATTTTATCAATATATATGACGGAACAATTTATTAAAAGTTCCACATATTAGACAAATAAATAATTTAAATTTTTGTATCATTATACTTTTAAGTCAAATGGATAAAATACTCATTGTGGATTATATTTTAATATGATTATTTTTGTATATTTGGTAAAATATAATAAAGGTTAATCTGGAATATGAAAGGAAGAATAAGATGAAGAAAAAGATACTTATTGTTTATGAAAGAATGGGAATGGGACATCTTAGGATGGCAAATATATTAGAAGATATGTTAAAGACAGAAGAAGTAGAAATTATAAAATATTCGGGAAGTGATATAGCAGGTTCTTCTGATGTTGATTTTATTATACATCTTTGGAACTTTTTAATAAGAAAAAACTTAATAAAGACAGCAGATGTACTTTTAAATTTTATAATAAGGATATTAGGAGTTCCTATCTTAGAGGTTTTAAACACTAAAGATTTTATGAATAAACTTGAAGATATAAATCCAGATATAATTATATGCACAGCAGATGGATACAATAAAGTGTTAGGTACATATTCTAAAGAGAAGAAAATACCTTTTTTTATATTTTTAACGGAGGTTTCTGTATTTATTGATATTGTGAATCCTTATGCTATCCATATATGCTACTTTAATGAAACGGGAGAAGCTATAAGAAACTACGACTTTGGTAGTACGTATTTTTCTTATAACCTTGATAGAAAAAGTACTATGTTTGAAAAAATACGATATGTTTTAAAATTTTATAAAGAATATGTGCTTTTAGCGTATAAAAATTCTATATATAGAAATCCCGAAGGCTTTTTTGAAGAGAATAACTATGCAAAGTATGAAGTTATAGGACCTCTTGCAGAGAAAAAACATTTTGATAAAAAGGACGTTAAAGCAATAAGAAATGAACTTGGTATACCTGAAGATGTAGATACAATACTTATTGCAAGTGGGAGCATAGGAGGTAAACTTATTATAAAGATTATAAAGTATATATGCGAAAATTATAATAAGCCATTAAATATCCTTGCAATGTGTGGTAATGATGATATAACATATAACAAACTAAAAATGTATAAAAATGTTAATACAATGATAAACATATTTTTATTTCAATATACTGATAGATTTGATAAGTTTATTGCTGCATCAGACTGTATAATAGCAAGAGCATCTGCTGGTATTTTTATTGAAAGCCTATTAAACAGGACACCAGAAATTACATTTAAAAGAGTTACCTCAAATGATAAGGGAGCTATAACTATGATAGAAAAATATGGCCTTGGGGAAGTTTGTGACGATGAGAATGAGATGGTATTAAAGCTTGCTAAGGTACTTGAAAACAAAAAACTATATAAAAACAACATAGACAGACTGCTTTTAAAGTATTCAAAAACTTATGAAGATAAGAAAAAATTAATAAGAAGTATTATCCTTGAAGGGAATCATTCTAACTATAATGATAATGCTGAAGTAGCAGCTGATGTAATCTCAGATACTTTAATCTAAAAGTTTGGAGGATTTTATGCTAAAGATAATAGAGATAAAGAATAAGAAGGGATTTAAAAAATTTATTGATCTTCCTTATGATATATATAAATATGATAAAAACTGGATACCACCATTGAGATATGATTTAATGAATAAGCTTGTTGGAAAAAACAATCCTCTTTTTTCAAGTGGTGACCATAGCTTTTTTATGGTATATAATGACAATAAGCCATTAGGGAGAATTTGTGTAGGAATAAATGATGATTTAAATAAAAAGAAAGGGATTAATGAAGGATATATTTCTCTATTTGAATGTATTAATGATAAGGATGTTGCATTTTTACTTTTTGATACAGCAGTGAAATGGTTAAAGGATAGGGGAATGAATAGTATGCGAGGTCCAGTGTCACCTACTAACGGAGATGATTATAAAGGACTTTTAGTTAAGGGATTTGATGGTCCTCCTGTACTTATGAATTCTTATAATCCTGAATATTATGTTAAATTATTTGAATATTATGGTTTTCAAAAGTTTTATGATTTATATGCATATTATTATGACTTATCCAATGCTGACTTTAAAAAATATGGAAAAGTAGTTGAATTTGCAATGAAAAGATATAATTATCATATAGATAAAATAGATTTAAAAAGATTTGATAGAGAAATAACAGATATTAAAAAGATACTAGATATATCAATGCCTATGGAGTGGGAAGATTTAACCGTTCCATCATTAGAGGATATTAAAGCTGAAGTTAAAAATTTAAAACGAATGGTTGATCCTGATATAATTGTTATTGCAAGATCTATGGACACGCCTATTGGCTTTGCTGTTGCTCTGCCAGATTATAACCAAGTTTTAAAACACTTAGGGGGAAGACTTTTTCCATTTGGGCTATTTAAACTATTATGGTATAAAAGGAAAATAAATTCAGGAAGGTTATTTATAATGTTTGTTATACCTGAATATAGAAAAAAAGGTGTTAGTAGTGCAATGCTTTATAAAATATTTGAAGAAGGGCTTAAAAAAGGATATATTTATGGTGAAGGATCTACCATTGGAGAGACAAATTTAGCTATGAGAAGAGATGTTGAAGGCTTTGGTGGAAAACATTATAGAACATATAGGATTTATAAAAAGCAGATTTAAAACTTTTACGGGGTGGGACTAATGAGCTACGATAATTTTATATTTGCTCTTGACATTGGGACAAGAACTGTTGTTGGAGTTGTTGGATATGAGAAGGATTTTAAATTTGAGATAGTTGCTTATGAGTCTTTAGAACACAAAAGCAGGGCTATGTATGATGGACAAGTTCATGACATAGACAAAGTTGCTTCAGTTGTAATACAAGTAAAAGAAAAACTTGAAAAAAAGCTTGGTTTTCCATTGAAAAAAGTTGCAATAGCTGCTGCAGGAAGAGCATTAAAGACTAAAATGGTAAAATTCCAAAAAGAATTTGAGTCGTTATGTGAAATAGATAATGAACTAATAAGCAGCCTTGAGATGGAAGGAATAGACCTTGCAAGGAAAAATCTTAATAATGAGCTTGGGGAAGATGAAAAAACTATATATTATTGTGTTGGATATAGCATAATAAATTACTATTTAAATGACTATTCTATATCGTCACTTTTAGGACATAAAGCAAAATCAATTGGGGCAGATATACTTGCTACTTTTCTTCCTCAAACAGTAGTTGAAAGTCTCTATGCAGTGGTAAAAAAAGCAAATCTTGAAGTATGCAACTTAACTCTTGAGCCCATTGCAGCTATAAATGTTGCAATCCCTAAAGATTTAAGAATGCTAAACCTATGTCTTGTTGATATTGGTGCAGGAACCTCTGATATTGCAATAACTAAAAGTGGTTCTGTAGTTGCTTATGCTATGGTGCCTATTGCAGGTGATGAAATTACTGAAGCTATATGTGAAAGTTGCCTTGTGGATTTTAATACGGCAGAGAAGATAAAACTTTCTTTATCAGGTAGTAAAAAAGAAATATCCTTTATAGATGTAATGGGCATAAAACAAGTAAAAAAGGTTGAAGAGATTGTAAAGATTATTGAACCTGTAATTGAAAATTTAGCTGAGGCTATATGTGAAAAGGTTAAAGAATATAATGGTAAATCGCCGGCGGCAGTGTTTTTAATAGGCGGAGGAAGTAAGATTAAAAATCTTGATAAAATAGTTGCACAAAAGCTTAATTTGCCCTTAGAGAGAGTAGCTGTAAGGGGCACTGAAGTTTTAAAGGATATTAAATTTAAAGGTAAAAAATGTTCAGGACCAGAAGCTATAACCCCTTTGGGTATTGCATTTACTGCTTTAATGCAAAAAGGTGCCGACTTTATTTATGTTAGAGTAAATGGAAAAAGTGTGAGGTTATTTAATTCAAGAAGTATGACTGTATCAGATGCACTTAGCCTTTGCGGATTTTCAGGAGATAAGATTATAGGAAGAAGTGGTAAAGCATTAAATTTTAAATTAAATGGAAATAACAGAACTATATTGGGGGAGGCAGGTAAACCCTGTGAAATATATGTAAATGGAAAAGTTGCAAATTTAAGAACAGAGATTAATAATGGAGATGATATAGCTATTAATATAGCACAGAAAGGCAAAGATGCTGTTTTAACAGTTCAAGATTTAATGATGGAGTATGGATGCAATAATGCTTTAATAACTGTGAATGGGGTTGAGGTATTTAAGGATTATGTTATCAAAAATGATGATAATATAGAGATTAAGGTAGTGAATGATGAAATTGCAGCTGAAAAGGATATTGAAAAAGGAATAACTGTTACAGTAAATGGCAAAAGCGTCTTTTTAAATGAAAAAGATTCATATATATTTGTAGATATATTTAACTATATAGATTTTGATGTTTCAAATGCAAAGGGGAATATTGTACTAAAGTTAAATGGTAAGGATGCTTCTTATACTGATGTTTTAAATGATGGTGATGTAATTGATATATATTGGGGAAAGGAGGGGTGATATGTCAAAGTGTAACGTAAGTTTTCAAATAATACCTAATGTTGAGGAAGAGAGGCTCTATGATGTTGTTGACAAAGTAATAGAATACATTAAATCCTGCAACGTTAGGTATGAAGTAGGACCAATGGAGACAACTATGGAGGGAGAATTGACTGAACTTTTAAGGATAGTTGAAAAATCACAAGAAATTTGTGTAAAGGAGGGTGCAAATAGAATTATTTCTGTTGTTAAGATTGATTATAAAAAAGACGGAGTCACTATTGATGAAAAGATAAAAAAATATAGATAAAAATTTATTATATTTTAATAAAGTGAGGGGTTTAAAATGGATAGTTTAAAAAATACAGTAATAAATTTCTTGAAAAAATATGATATGTATTATGAGGATATTCATTTTAATGAAAACCGCGATGTTTTTTTAAAAGAGATGGAGGATGGTCTATGTGGAAATGAAAGTTCTCTTAAAATGATCCCTACATATATTTCTGTTGAGGGTGAAATACCTGTAAATGAGCCTGTTATAGTAATGGATGCAGGTGGAACGAATTTCAGAGTTGCAGTTGTTAGCTTTAATGAAAAATTAGAACCAACAATATCAGATTATAATGTATATCCTATGCCAGGATCTGATAAGGAAATTTCTAAAGAGGAATTTTATGATACTGTTGTAGATTATATTGAGCCTGTTATAAATAAAAGTAAGAAGATAGGATTTTGCTTTTCTTATCCAACTGAGGTACTACCAAATAAAGATGGTAAAGTTCTTCAGCTTAGTAAGCAAGTAAAAATAAACGGAATTGTAGGAGATATAATAGGAGAAAATCTTATAAAAAGAATTAAAGAAAGAGGGCTTGATGGAGACAAGAAAATAGTTATTTTAAATGATACAGTTGCAACTCTTCTTGGAGGAAAAATCTCATCTCCCAAAAAGGTATTTGATAGCTACATAGGTTTTATACTTGGTACAGGAACTAATACATGTTATATTGAAGATATATGCAATATTAAAAAGATATCAAATATCACAGATAGTAAAAATATGATTATAAATATTGAATCAGGAGGGTTTGCAAATATAAAAAGAGGCTTGATTGATAAAGAAATGGACATGGAAACTGTTGATAAAAACCAATATATATTTGAAAAGATGATATCAGGTAGGTACTTAGGGCCAGTAATTTTTAATGTTATTAAAAAAGCTTGTGATGAAGGAATTCTATCTAAGGAATTTTCATCAAATATAGCTAAAGTAGATATGCTCCCTTTACCTGAAGTGAGTGAATTTTTAGAATATCCATATTTCCAAAATATATTATCAAGTTGCTGTGCTAATGATAATGACCGTTTAATTTTATTTTATCTGATTGATTTTATCATAGAAAGGGCAGCAAAACTTGTTGCTATTAATCTTGCTGCAGTTATTGTTAAATCTCAAAAGGGTAATAATCCTTTAAAGCCAATTTGTATTACAGCAGATGGTTCAACATTCTATAAACTTAAAGACTTTAGAAAGAAGCTTGATTTTTATGTGAAAAAATATATAAATGATGAAATGGGTTATTATATAGAATTTACAAAAATAGATAATGCACCTATAGTTGGAGCAGCTGTTGCGGGACTTATTAATTAGTATAATCAGTATGCTTTTGTTTAATGAGCTTATAGGATGTTAAAGCTTATTAATAGAAGTTGCATTTTAAAATGCAACTTCTTAATGAACAAAATCAAGCTAAGCATTATATAGGCTCTTTTGTTTTTATATGATTATAACTATATACAGTATAAATACAGGATTTAACTTTTACTAAATGAAACAAAATAATATTAAATTATTTATTTTATACGGAAAATTATAAAAGGGGTGATATTATGTTTAGCAATATTGATATAAGTGAGGCTATGACAATAAAGCTTGATGATGAGCTTCCAAAGATGCCCGAGTTTATACCTGGCATTAGAAGAGCACCAGATAGAGGTTTTACTTTAACTAAAGAGCAAACTGAAATAGCTTTAAAAAATGCATTAAGATATATACCAGAAAAGTATCATGAAATACTTGCCCCAGAGTTTTTAAATGAACTTATGACAAGAGGAAGAATATATGGCTATAGATTTAGGCCGGAGGGAAGAATATACGGTAAGCCTATTGATGAATATAAGGGAAACTGCATAGAGGGAAAGGCTTTTCAGGTTATGATAGACAATAACCTTGACTTTGAAGTGGCCCTTTATCCTTATGAACTTGTAACTTATGGTGAAACAGGTCAGGTATGTCAGAACTGGATGCAATATAGGCTAATAAAGAAGTACCTTGAAGTTATGACAGATCAACAAACTCTTGTAATAGAATCAGGACATCCTTTAGGGCTTTTCAAATCAAAGCCTGATGCACCAAGGGTAATTATAACAAATGCAATGATGGTTGGTATGTTTGACAATCAAAAGGATTGGCATTATGCTATGCAAATGGGAGTTGCAAATTATGGACAGATGACAGCAGGAGGATGGATGTATATAGGTCCTCAGGGAATAGTTCATGGTACTTTTAATACCATACTAAATGCTGGACGTAAAAAGCTTGGTATAGGGCCAACAGAGGATTTAAGAGGACACCTTTTCATATCCTCAGGTCTTGGGGGAATGAGTGGAGCTCAGCCAAAGGCTGCAGAGATTGCTAATGCGGTTGGAATTATAGCTGAAGTTGATTATTCAAGAATAAAAACAAGATATGATCAGGGCTGGGTAAAGACGATTTCTGATGATCTTGATGAGGTTTTCAGAATTGCTGATGAATATTTAAAGAAAAAGGAACCAATGTCTATAGCATATTATGGTAACATAGTAGATTTACTTGAATATGTTGTTAAGCATAATATAAAAGTTGAGCTTTTATCTGATCAGACTTCCTGCCATGCTGTATACGATGGAGGATACTGCCCTCAGGGACTAACCTTTGAAGAAAGAACAAAGCTTTTAAAAACAGATAGGAATAAATTCAAAGAATATGTAGATAGAAGTTTAAGGAGGCATTTTGAACTTATAAAAACTCTTGTTGACAGAGGAGCTTACTTCTTTGATTATGGGAACTCCTTTATGAAGGCAGTATTTGATGCAGGAGTTAAAGAGATATCAAAAAATGGTGTTGATGAAAGGGATGGATTTATATTCCCATCCTATGTTGAAGATATAATGGGTCCAGAGCTTTTTGATTATGGATATGGACCATTTAGGTGGGTATGTCTTAGTGGAAAAAAGGATGATCTTATTAAAACTGACCATGCTGCAATGGAGTGTATAGATCCAAATAGAAGAGGACAAGATAGGGATAATTATATATGGATAAGAGATGCAGAAAAGAATAATCTTGTTGTTGGAACACAGGCAAGAATTTTATATCAGGATGCTTATGGAAGAATGAAAATAGCATTAAAATTTAATGAAATGGTAAGAAAAGGTGAAGTAGGGCCTATTATGCTTGGCCGTGATCATCATGATGTTAGTGGAACTGATTCACCTTTTAGAGAAACGGCTAATATAAAGGATGGAAGCAATATAATGGCTGATATGGCAGTTCAATGCTTTGCAGGCAATGCAGCCCGTGGAATGAGCCTTGTAGCACTCCATAACGGCGGAGGTGTTGGAATAGGAAAGGCTATAAATGGAGGCTTTGGACTTGTACTTGATGGAAGTGAAAGAGTTGATGAAATTATAAAATCTGCAATGCTTTGGGATGTTATGGGTGGCGTTGCAAGACGTGCCTGGGCAAGGAATGAACATTCAATTGAAACAAGTATTGAATACAATAAGCTTAATGAAGGAACAGATCACATAACACTTCCATATATAGCTTCTGATGATTTAGTTAAGAGAGTCGTTGAAGAAGGATTTAAAAGCAGAAAATAATATAAAGGATTGGTGATACTTATGAAAAAAATTATAGAGTGCGTACCCAATTTTAGTGAAGGAAGAGATCTTGAAAAAATCGAAAAGATAGTAAATCCCTTTAGAGGAAGGGATAATGTTAAGCTTCTTGATTATAAAAGGGATGAGGATCATAACAGGCTTGTTGTAACAGTTGTTGGAGAGCCCGATGCTGTTGCAGAAGCTGTAATAGATGCAATAGGTGTTGCAATTGAAGTTATTGATATGAGATTACATAAAGGTCAGCATCCAAGAATGGGAGCTGTTGATGTTGTTCCATTTATTCCCATTAAAAATATAAGCATGACTGAGGCAGTTGAGCTTTCAAAAGAAGTGGCTGCGAAAGTTGCAGAAAAATATAACCTGCCTGTATACCTTTATGAAAAATCAGCTACCTCAGCTGAGAGGGAAAACCTTGCTAATATTAGAAAAGGTGAATTTGAAGGTATGTTTGAAAAGATAAAACAGCCTCAGTGGAAGCCAGACTTTGGTCCTCAAGAAGTTCATCCGACAGCAGGAGTTGTTGCAATAGGAGCAAGAATGCCCCTTGTTGCCTTTAATGTAAACCTTGGAACAAACAACTTAGAGATAGCAAATAAAATTGCTAAAAATGTAAGGTTTATAGGTGGAGGGTTAAGATACTGTAAAGCTATAGGAGTTGAGCTTAAGGATAGGGGAATAGTTCAGGTTTCAATGAATATGACTGATTATACCAAAACAGCCCTTTATAGGGCGTTTGAGCTTATTAAGATAGAGGCAAAGCGCTTTGGAGTTAGTGTTGTAGGGAGTGAAATAATAGGGCTTGTTCCAATGGAGGCATTAATTGATACAGCAGTTTATTATCTTGGAGTTGAGGATTTTTCAATGGAACAGATTTTAGAAACAAGAATAATGGAATAGGAGGAATTTTATGTTAGCACAAAAAAGTATTGCAGAATTTTTAAATGAAACTGCTTCAAGTTCTCCAGTACCAGGTGGTGGAAGTATTGCAGCACTATCTGGTGCCATTGCTGCAGCATTAACGGAGATGGTTGCAAATCTTACCGTTGGTAAAAAAGGATATGAAAATGTACAAGAGGATATGCCAAGCATTATTAAGATAACAGAAGAATATAGGCATAGTTTTATTAGAGATATAGATGAGGATGCAGAGTCTTTTAATAAATTTATGATAGCTCTAAAAATGCCAAAGAGTAGTGAAGAAGAAATAAAGATTAGAAAGGAAGCTATTGAGAAGGCTTCAAAAGAAGCGGCACTTGTTCCTTTAAAGGTTGCAAAGGATGCATTAAAGCTTATGGATACAGTTGAAGAAATAGTTATAAAGGGAAATAAAAATGCAATAACCGATGGGGCAGTAGCTGCAATGATGGCAAGAACTGCAGTTTTATCAGCTCTTTATAATGTAAAGATTAATCTTCTTTCAATAAAAGATGAAATGTTTGTACATAAAATCTCTAAAGAAGTTGAAGAAATTGAAGGTAAGGCATTAGAAAGAGAAAAGGAGATACTCTCAAAGGTAGTATTATAAAATACAAGGTAAGGGTTCATATATTATGAGCCCTTTAATATTATGCCGACAAAGGGAAATTATGGCGTAGAAGCACTTTAATTATTTAAAAATCTATAAATTTAAAGTTTACCAGAGCGAAGAATGGATATTAAAAGCCAAAATCCTAAAAAGGCAGCAGCAATATAGCCGGTTATACCAATTAAGGATATACCGAATATTTTAGGACCAATATTTGTGTTTAATATTAATGATGATCCAATTATAAAGGATGAAGTTATAATTGCAAAAATAAGCCTATTAACCATTTTATTAAGTTCTAATACTTGTTTTGTTAAATTTCTGTGTTCAAGCTGCACTTTTGCTCTGCCATTTAATATAAAATTACAGAGCTTAATTAATTTTGAAGGGAGCTCCATACTACTTTTTGAAAAGGAATAAGTATTTGTAAAAATTTCATTAAAGGAAGGTATATTATGAAGCTGTATGTTTGATTTTACATAAGGTATAGCTATATCTAAAATGTTTATATCAGGCGATATTTTTGCAACAACTCCTTCGATTATAACAAGGCCTCGAATAAGCAGTGTTAGATCCTTTGGGAGTTGAATATTGTTTTGTTTTGCGGCATTAAATATATCTTGAAGCATAGAAGATATTTTAATGTTTTTAAGGGATGTGGACAGATAGTTTAAAAAAAGGGAATCTATATCTTCGTATAATTTATTCTTATTTACCATGCCTTTTTTAATACCAATTGTCATGATTACTTGTATTAGCTTATCTATATCATTTAATGCTATTGCTATTATAGCTTCATTTAAGGCGTTCCTTAGGGGAGGGGACAATGTACCCATAATTCCAAAGTCAATGTAGTAGATTTTATTATTCTTTATTATTATATTCCCTGGGTGGGGATCCCCATGGAAAAAGCCATCTTTGAAAATTTGCTTAAAATATGATAGTGCAAGCTTTTTACCTATATCGTTTAAATCATATCCTTCTTCTTTTAAAGAGTTTAAATCAGATATTTTAATACCATCTATATATTCCATAGCTATTATTTTCTTTGTAGTAAGAGACCAGATTATTTCAGGACAGGATACAAATTTTACATCTTCATTTAACTCTTTGAACTTTTCTATACATCTTGCTTCATTTTTAAAATTAAGTTCCCTTCTTGTTGATAAAAGTATCTCATCAAGAGCTTCTAATGGATCAATAAGCGTATCCTTAAATCTAGCCTTGGTTAGGTTTACAATTCTTTTTAATATAGCAATATCAAGCTCCATATCTTCTTCTATATTAGGACGTTGTATTTTTATTATAACTTTTCTTCCATCTTTTAAAATTGCTTTATGTGCCTGAGCGATAGAGGCCGAGGCTATGGGTACCTTGCCAAATTCATCAAATACATCATATATATCTTTTTTTAATTCTTTATAGAAAATTTTTTTTATTTCTTCAAATGAACAGTAGGATGTATTGTCTTGAAGCTTTTGAAGTTCTATTATGTATTCTTCAGGCAGAATATCTGGCCTTGTACTTAGTATTTGACCAATTTTTATAAATGTTGGGCCCAGTTCTTCAAAGGCCTTTTTTAAGTTGAAAGGGGAGTTTTTACCACTATTTATCTTGTTGTCTACAATATATCCGAAACCGTACTTAGCCATAACTTTTATTATTTGTTTAAATCTAAGTAATGCTCTATTGCTCATATTTCACCAACCCTGTATGAAAAATTAGCCATACGGATGTATGGCCTATTTGTTTATTTTCTTTTCAAGTTCTGATAGCCTATTTTTAATTTCTTCTATTTCATTTTTTGTAGCAAAATTCATATCTCTTAGAAGCTCTACCATTTCTTCTTTTGTTATTGGTTTTGATTTTTCTTCTTTGTTAGTTTCCGGTATATTTTCTTTAACTACTTTTTTAAGCTCTTCTCTTAATTCCTTTCCTTGATCGATAGTAAGCTGCCCTTTTTTAATAAATTCATCTATTAGCTCAGAGGCTTTTTCGTAGCTATAAGCTACAGATCCAACTCCTGCAAGTAATAATTTTTTCAATTCTTCTTTCATAATAATCCCTCCTTTTAATTATAATTATACTACTTAGTACAAAATATATGTAAATATTTTTTATAAATAATAAATAATATATTTAAAACAATAATTTACCATGGGGTTTATTAAAATAAATTTTTGCTATATTTTATACTATTTTTATTTTAATAGAATATGAAAAACAAAATAAGGCAATATAATAGATGAAATGATAGCATGAGTACTTTTGCAATTTTGAATTTTTTGGTATACTATTACCAACATTTTAGAATTACAAAAGAGGTGTTGATATGAGTAGAGTGGGAGAAAAAATACAAGATGCAAGGCAAAAAGCAGGTATTCCCATAAAGGCTCTTGCAAAAAAGCTTGGGGTTTCAGAAGGATTTATAGCCGATGTAGAATCAGGAAGAAGAATAATAAATGAGGAATTAATTAAGAAAATAGAAAAGCTTCTTGAGGTTAATCTAAACGAAGAACTATTTGATGAAGTTCAAGAGCCTATTGAAAACATAAAAGAAGTTGATGAAAATAAATTTATAAATAAGCAATGGGAAGATGCTTTTGCACATATTTTAAAAAAAATACCTGTATGTAGTGTTAATTTAAAAGAAATTTATGGTTATGTCTATTTGCCTGTGATAGAAAAAAAAATAGAAGGATATCCATCAGATAAGCTTTTTTATATAAAGGTACCTGATGATAGTATGAGAGGCTTTAGAATAGCTAAGGATGATAAGGTTTTAGTATATGAGACTTCAGAAATTTTAAGCAACTCAATCTGTTTAATAGACATAGATGGCAAAAAATGTATAAGACAGATTAAAAGAGTAGATGCAAACAAAGCATTAATAATATCTCATTCAAATGATTTGAAAACTGAAACAAAAGATGTTAAATCTTTCACAGTAATAGGAAGATGTATCAAATTGGAATCAGAATTGTAAAAGTTAAAATATAAACAATAATTTTAATATTATGTAATAAATAAGAGTTTAATTTAGAATAATATAGCAAAATTACTATTGATATTAGTATATATAAGAATTAAAAAAAGAAATGACATAGTATAAACCTCATTTTCCATAAATATAATATTGACAATAATTTGCCAAGCATTAATATGTTAAAAAATTTTAATAAAATATTATTGTAATTTTCTAATAAATGCAGTATCATTATAAGAAAATTCATTTTTGGAGGGAGGTTTATCATGTCAGAAAAAAGAGAAAACTGGGGTAGTAAAATTGGAATGATTTTGGCTATGGCTGGAAACGCGATTGGTTTGGGTAACTTCTGGAGATATCCTTACCAAGCAGCAAAAAATGGTGGAGGAGCCTTCATGATTCCGTACTTTGCGGCACTTATACTTCTTGGTATTCCGCTTATGCTAGTTGAATGGAATCTGGGTCGTGAAGGTGGAAAGTATGGACATGGTACTTTAGGGCCTATGGTTTACCTTCAGGCAAGAGAAGGAGTTAAACCAAAAACAGCAGCAGTACTTGGGGCTATTGCAGGGGCACTTGCCTTTGGAGTTACTGTACTTGTTAACTCTTACTACAACCATATAATAGGTTGGACTCTTGGCTATGCATGGATGTCAGCAACAGGTGGATATATGGATAAGTCAGTAGGTACAGGAGATATATTTGTTAATTATATCCAGAGTCCTGGTAAATTTATAATATTTTGGGTTATAGCTCTTGCATTCTTAGGTTATGCAGTTATGAGAGGTATTCAGGCTGGTATCGAAGCTTGGGCAAAGTTTATGATGCCAACAATTTATATTTTTGGAATCTTACTTATTATAAGAACATTAACTCTTGGAGCACCAGTAAAGCCTGACTGGACTCCAATTGCAGGACTTAATTTTATTTGGACTCCTCACTGGGAACAACTAAATTGGACAGCAGCTCTTGCAGCAGCAGGACAGATATTCTTCACACTATCACTTGGTATGGGAATTATTCCGAACTATGCATCATATCTTAAACCAGAGGATGATATAGTTTTATCAGGTATAGCAACGGTATCATTAAATGAGCTTGCAGAAGTTATTCTTGGAGGAACAATAGCTATTCCTATAGCCTATACATTCCTTGGTCAGGAAGGCTTAAAGAGTGGTGTAGGACTTTCCTTTATAGCTCTTCCAAACATCTTTAGGCAGATGGCAGGAGGACAAATATTTGGAACATTCTGGTTCTTGCTCCTCTTCTTTGCTGGGTTTACAAGTGCAATAGCAATGTACAACTATTTAGTTGCACTTATAGAAGAAGAACTTGGAATTAAAAAGACAACAGCATCTATTATGGTATTTGCACTTTATATAATACTTGGTCTTCCAGTTGGGCTTGAAGCTGGTATTACAAAGACAGCTGACCTTGCAGTATTAAGTGAGCTTGATAACTGGGTAGGATCATATCTTCTTGTTGTTCTTGGATTATTAGAAGTTATAGCTTGTGGATGGCTTATGAAAGATAGAGCTCTTGAAACAATGAACAAAGGAAGCTACTGGAAGGTTCCAGATTTGTTCTTTAAGCTCTTTATACAGTTCTTAACACCAGCGGCAACAATAATACTTCTTGTATTCTCAACAATAGATTATGCAAAACAAGGTTACTTTAATCTTATACCTGAAATGTATGTAAAATCAGGACTTGGAAGCTGGGCTCTTTTTGCAAGAATTTTAATAGTATTTGTTCTTGTTATTGGATTCTATCAATCATATAGTTCAATTAAGAAGAGATATAAAGTTGAACTTGAAACTTCAAGAGTTTCTATAAGAAAGTAAGGAGGGGTTTTATATGTCAGGTAGTGCATTAGCTTTTATGGTAATAGCCTGGGGCGTAATTATTGCGGCCGTAGTTGTAACCCTCTCATCATTATTAAAACACAGTAAATAAGCATAACCCCCGCGAATGCGGGGGTTAATATAATTAGGAGGTAGAATTATGGACAGTAGTTTAGTTGTTTTGCTTGAAGATATCAAAAGGAAAATTGACAAAAGTGCTATAAATGAAAACAAAAAAGAAAAGTATAAAAAAGAATTAGAAAATTTAATTTTTAAGTATAGGCAACTTGGAGTTCCTAATAATCATAAGGAAACTTATGAAAGCCTTCTTAAAAAGGGTAGAGAGCTTATGAAGGATGCAAATATAAATGATAAAGGTAAAATAGAATATTATTTAAGATATTGTAATGCAGCATTATACGATTTTAATGAAAACCTAAAGCCTTTAAATAGAATTGTTCTATCCTATATGTTGACATGCATATTGTTTTTTGCATTATCTCCTCAATACTTTTCTTATATACTTCCTCTTATAATGATAATACCTATTTATCTTGGATTAAAGGGAGTAAGAAATAGATCTTTCAATGGACTTTTATATGCATTATCATGCATACCAATGGCACTTTTGACATCTGTTGCATGGCTTTGGAATGCGTTTTTAGCTTCAAAAAATTTTGGTGCATATATTGAGGCACTTTCTAAACAATTTAATAAAAGTCCAGAAACAGCAAGAAATTTAATTATTATATTTGTTGCTATGAGCTTTATTTTGCTTGCTTCGTCATTATATACTTTAATTATGGGTATAAAATATAGAAAGATGTTTGTATAATTTAATTAAAAATCAGGGAAAAATACAGGTGCTGACTTGCTACATTGTCTGTGTTTTTTAGAAGTAGATATATTTTTTAAGATTTTTGATAAAGAGGATGCATCTAGTATCTGATTTAATAAGAAAAGCTATAGAAAGTATAGTTGTTAATAAAGTTAAATGGAAATATGTTGCATAGCATCCTATCCGAAAATGGCTTGTTGCATGAAAGTAGCCGATAATGTAGGTAAAATGCTTTGTTTAAAATATAGGCTTAAAGGTAAAATTATATGGGAAGATACAACATTATACATTATTAAAAAGTTTACAATGGGTGCATACTTTATTAATATATTATTTGTAGAATATGTATAAGATTTAAATAAAGTAGGTGATAACATGGGTAGGATGGTCAGGATACTTATAAAAGATTATAAAAAAGTAGCTGGAAGGCTATCTTTCCTTATATCTATCATATTTACTTCAGCAATTTATAGGTATTTAAACGTTTATAGGGGAAAGGCATATCATATACCAACTTTTATTGATGGACTTATACCTTTTAATAAATATTTTGCTATTCCGTATTTGGGATGGTATATATATCTTGGATTTTGGATATTTTATTATTCTGTAGTTGATGAAAAGAGGTATTTTAAACTTATCTGGGGGTTGAACTTAGGTATGTTGATATGCTTTTTTGTATATTATTTTTTCCCGACTTACGTTCCACGCCCAGAAATCCATGGAAATGATATATTTGATAATATGATGAGATTTATATATAATAAGGATAATCCATATAATTGTTTTCCAAGCATACATGTATTTGATGCAGTGCTTGTTGGTATATATATAAATCGTGATGAGGTTTTATCTTTATACGATAAACTCATATCAAGCATGATTGTGGTAATTATAATTTTTTCTACATTTTTTGTAAAACAGCATTATATATATGATGCCATATCTGGAATGTTTGTTGCATATTCTGTATATTTTATATTTAATTATAAAGAAGTATTGTTTAAACTACAAAGTAAGTATGCTGCACTAAAATTAGATGATAAATAAAGGAATGATGCTTTTGAATAAGACAAGCTGTAATGTATGTCCAAGATGTTGTGATGTAGATAGAAATAATACTTTGGGATATTGTAGAGTAGGAAATAATGTTAAAGTTGCCAAGGTTTTTTTACATTTTTGGGAAGAACCTTGTATATCAGGTGATAGGGGTTCTGGCACTGTATTTTTTACTGGATGTAACTTAAGCTGTGTGTTTTGTCAAAATTATGAAATAAGTCAGGAAGGAAAGGGTAAGGAAATTACAATTGACAGGCTTTGTGAAATTTTTTTAGAGCTTCAGGAAAAAAAGGCTCACAATATAAACCTTGTAACTCCAACTCACTATACGATGCAGATTCGTGAAGCTATAATTAAAGCAAAGTCCTTAGGACTTAATATACCAATTATCTATAATTCCAATGGCTATGAAAAGATTGAAACTTTAAAACTTCTTGAAGGGATTATAGATGTCTATCTTCCTGATATTAAATACTATGATGAAAAGTATAGTATGAGATATTCTAAAGCTCCAAGGTATTTTTATTATGCTTCAAATGCACTTCTTGAAATGTATAGGCAGGTAGGTTCTCCAAAGTTTGATGATAATGGAATTATAAGAAAAGGTGTTATGATAAGGCATCTTATGATTCCGGGTTTACTTTTTGATTCAAAAAAAATAGTAGATTGGGTTTTAAAAAATTTACCTAATGATATATATTTCAATATAATGAGCCAATATACTCCTATGCATAAAGCGCAGTACTATCCGGAAATTAATAAAAAAATTAATAAGAAACACTATGAAGCAATTATAGAGTATGCAATGTCAATTGGGCTTAAAAATGGATATTTTCAAGATTATGACAGTTCAACAAAAGAATATGTACCCAATTTTGATTTTGAAGGTGTATAGATTAATAGAGCCTGAAACAGCTTCTAAAAAAGAAAAGGAGCTGTTTTTTATTTTAGTTCATTTTATAAAAATCAATACATTAAATCCATTAATAAGAATAAGGCTACTTTTAATTATAATTATTATGTATTCAAAGTCTTGGTCAAATTTCAAAAATTAAAATTTATGATGGGGATGTATATCTTTTGCTATGTATTAATAAACTATTTTATGACTAAATGTAGGGTTAAAAAAATGCAACGCAATTTATGAATGAAAGTGATAAAATTCAATTAACAGTTTAACTTTTCTGAAAATCATGATTCTGAAAACTTTTTTCATAGTCAGAATGTGCTTTATTTGAAACAGTATTACAATAAGGACATACAGCTTCAGAATTTTTAGATTTAATATATATAGTATCTTCTATTATTTCATACTTCTCTAAAGTTAACCTTTTATCCAATAGCGCTATTAATTCTTCCATATTATAATTTTCTCCTTTAGTTTAATTACTATATTAGTGTATGAAAAATAATATAGCAATTCAACTAACTTTGGAAAGAGCCGATTTTATTTTACCAGAAACATTTAATATTGAAAAGAAAAAATAATTATATTATAATTTAATTATATAATAAATAATCAAATATTCATTTAAGAT
Organism: Caloramator sp. E03; assembly: GCF_006016075.1. Classification (NCBI taxonomy): domain Bacteria; kingdom Bacillati; phylum Bacillota; class Clostridia; order Eubacteriales; family Clostridiaceae; genus Caloramator; species Caloramator sp. E03. Next base: position 1,709,750 of record NZ_CP040093.1, read on the forward strand.
AAGGATGTGATGAAATGTGGACATATAGCTTATATGGAATTACCATTGTCCTACTACTAATTTCGTATAAAAATGACAAGAAAAAAACAAAGTTGGCATTGAAAAAGGCTTGGAAGTCATTCGAAAATATTTTACCTGAATTTTTAGGAGTAATAATGTTAGTTGGAATATTGCTATCTGTATTAAATCCTGAGGTTATATCAAGGATAATTGGAAAAGAATCAGGCTTATTTGGTGTAATAGTTTCTGCAATAGTGGGTTCAATTACCTTAATACCTGGGTTTGTTGCATTTCCAACAGCAGCACTTTTATTAAAATCAGGTGCAGGCTATACACAAATAGCAGCCTTTATTTCAACACTTATGATGGTGGGTATTGTTACTATGCCGGTTGAAACAAAATACTTTGGTAAAAAAATAACAATATCAAGAAATGTTTTAGCTTTTTTATTTTCATTTTTAGTAGCCTTCATTATAGGAAAGGTTGTGATGTGATATGAGTAAGTTTATAAAAAGATATAGATTTTTTATTATTACTGTTGTTGCACTTTTAATACTTATGGGAGTTAATTTTAAAGTAGGTGTAAAGGCTTTAAATATTGTAGGATATAGCTTTAAAGAAATGTTGTTAGTCATACCACCAATATTTGTTTTATTAGGACTTCTTGATATATGGGTCCCAAGGGACACAATGATAGGACTAATGGGAGAAGGTTCAGGAATAAAAGGAATCCTTCTTGCGATATTTTTAGGTTCAGCAGCAGCGGGTCCACTTTATGGTGCTTTCCCAATAGCAGCTGTGTTCATGAAAAAGGGAGTTAAATTTACAAATATATTAATTTTTATTGGAGCTTGGTCAACAACAAAAATACCTATGTTCTTATTTGAATTATCATCACTTGGAACAAAGTTTGCTCTAACAAGATTACTTGTTGATATACCTGGAATAATAATTATAGCATTTATTTTATCTAAAATGATAAGTAAAGGTGAAATTGAGGAAATATATAAAAATGCGGAGAAACTTTAATGGGGAGGGCTTTTAAATGGAAACAATTTACAGGGATTATGTAATTTTAGGAGGAGGACCAACGGGTTATTATGCAGCTATTCATGGAGCTAAATTAGGTGCAAATATAACTCTTATAGAAGATAAAGAAATTGGTGGAGTATGCCTAAATAAAGGTTGTATACCTACCAAAGCCCTTTTAAAATCTTCAGGAATAATTAAAGAAGTAAAAAGAGCAAAAGAATTTGGTATAGATGCAGATATTAAAAAAATAAACTTAGAAATAGCAGTAGATAGAAAAAATAGAGTAGTAAAAGCACTAAATATGGGTTTATCAAGTCTGATCAATTCAAATAAAATAGAACTTATTAAAGGAAGAGGAATATTAAAGAGTAAAAATCAAATATTAATCGAGTCAAAAGAGGAAACAAAAGTAATTCAGTTTAAAAAATTAATCATCTCAACAGGAGCATCACCAATTATTCCAAACATTGAAGGAGTAACAAACGAAGGTGTATTAACTAGTGATGAACTATTAGATTTAAAAACAATGCCACAGGAGATAGTAATTATTGGGGCAGGTGTTATTGGACTTGAATTTGCAGAGATGTACTCATCATTTTCAAAGGTAACTGTAATTGAAGTTAGAGATAAATTATATTTATCAGATGAAGAAATAGATAACGAACTTCTAAAAATAATGAAAAGAAAGGGAATAAACTTTAAATTTAATTCTAAAGTTATACGCATAAACAAAATAAATGACAAACTTGAAGTGGTTTTTGAAGAAAATGGCAAAGAAAACAGTATAAAAACTGATAATGTTCTTTTATCCTGTGGAAGAAGGCCCAACATATCAAAAGATATGATAGATATAGGATTAGATATTAAAAATGGAGCTTTAGTTGTTAATAAGGAATTTAAAACAAATATAGAAAATATATATGCAGCAGGAGATGTTATTGGTGGAAAGCAACTTGCTCATTTGAGCTTTGCTGAAGGAAGATGTGCAATAGAGAATGCATTAGGTATTAAATCAAAATTAAACTATAATGCTGTTCCAAATTGTATATATACAGAACCAGAGGTTGCAACGGTTGGTATGACAGAGTCTGAAGCAAGCAGTAAAGGCTATGAAGTTAAAATAGGAAAATATTATTTTAGGAATAATGGCAGAGCACTTACTTTAGGAAATAGAGATGGATTTGTTAAGGTGGTTGTTGATAAAAATAGTAACATAGTTTTAGGGGCTCAAATATTAGGGGAAAGTGCTTCAGAGATGATTTCGGAACTGACATTAGCTATAACATTAAAGGCTGATGTAAATATATTATCTACAATGATTCATCCACATCCAACTTTATCAGAGGCTATATTTGAGGCCTGTGGAGATGCTTGTGGGATGTCAGTTCATAAATAAAAATAGGGAGGTTTTAAAATGAGTGAAAGACAGTTGCCAGGATTTATTATGTGTGTTTGTACAGGGAAGTGTCCAGGCTTTCAAGCTATGGACATATGGGATTTTATTAACCAAGTTAGGGTAGAGTTACCTGTTGAGTATGGATTTATCCATCCACAGCTTTGCGAAGAAGATGGGGACAGATTTCTAGCTGACTTTTTAAAGGCACATAGGAAGCTAATTATAGGTGCTTGTGCTCCAAATATGCAAAGAAAAATGTTTAAACAAGCATTTATAGATGCAGGACTTGATATAGAAAAGGATGCTGTAATGTTAGATATTAGAGACATGACAAATGAGAAGGCAATTGAGGTTGTTAAAAAAGCATTGAGTGATTTAGGGTTTGAGGAGGCTTAAACATGAGTGAATCAACTTTTATGGGGGTTCCAAGGGAGAAAATAGATTGGAGCCCAAGAATAGACTATGAAAAGTGCAATTATTGTATGGAGTGTGTAAAGTTTTGTCCACATGATGTGTATGAAGTAAGGGAAAATGAAGATAAAAAATTAATAGTAAAAAACCCGAACAATTGCGTTGTATTTTGCCGTGCATGTGGAAAAACTTGTGGTGTTGATGCAATAAGCTTTCCTAATAAAGCGGAGGTAACAAATAAGATAAAGCAATTGAGAATGGAGATGGAGCAAAATGGATAAAAAAACAGCTATTCTTCCATGCAATGGCTTAGACAAATGTGCTGGATGTGTTTCAAGAGAAATAGCAATAAAACTTCAAGAAGAGAAAAATGCAGAAATCATATGTCCTGTACTTTTTAGGGTAGCTGATGCAAGATACAACAAAGTAGCAAGTGAAAATGAGCTTATTGTAATTGATGGATGCAATACAAGATGTGCCACTAAATTAGCATCAGAGAAAAATTTAAAGGTTAGCAGAAAGATAAATGTAACAGAGGCTTCAAAACAATATGGAATAGAGATTCAAAGTAAGCTTCAAATAGGTGAGAATGAAAAAAAGTTAATTGATATGATTTTAGAAGACATATTGAAAAAAGATGATTCTAATGGAGAAAATTCTTCTATATTATTTCCAAAGGTATTAGATTATGAAATATATAAGAAGGATAAATTTATATTTAGGCTTCCTAAAGAAGGGTTTTATTTTAATGAAAATGACGTTTGGGTTTATGTTCAAGGTAATTTAGCTAGAATTGGAGTTACAGATTATGTTCAACAAAGCTTATCAGACATAATGTTTTTTACACCACCTATTGTAGGAAGCGAAGTTGAACAATTTGATGAGGTAGGAGCTATTGAATCAGGTAAAGCTGTTTTTGAAGTTATATCACCTGTTAGTGGTAAGGTCATAAGGGTAAATGAAGCATTGCTTTCAAATCCAGAATATATAAATGAAAATCCATTTGAAAAGGGGTGGATTGCAGAGATTGAACTTAAAGATTTTGAATCAGATAAAATGCTTTTATTAGAGTTTGATGAGTATTTTGAAAAAATGAAAAGAAAGGTGGATGAGTTTCATGTCTAAAGTGGTTGTAATCCCATGTAGTGGTATGGGTAAAGTTTATGGTCTTTTAGCAAGAGAAGCAGCAAATAAAGTTGTTAATGAGTTAAAGAAGGATGAAGCAGAAACAAAATGTCTAGCATATATTGTAACTGGTGATGATGAGATAAGAGATTATATGAATGGGAAAAAATGTATAACAATCGATGGGTGCCCTAAGATGTGTGCTGCTAAAAATGCTAGAGAAGCTGGGGCAGAGGTTGTTGAAGAATTAAAATCAACTGATTTTGCAAAACAAATGAGAGCAATGAAGCCAGGAACAGCTACTTATTTAAATGAAGAAGGATGGCAAGTAGTTGATGCTATAGCAGAAAAAATAACAACTATTATCGATGAAATGGAGGGAAAATAAATGAGTGATATAAAAATAGGGGTTGTATCTTGCAGTGGAGAAGAATGTTTTGGAGGAACAATATCAAGGCTTGCTACAAGAAAGGTATTAGAGGATTTAAGGCTAGGTGAGGCTGTTACAATTTGTCTTCCTCTTTTTATAGCAGGTGGTGAGGAAGAGAGAAATTTTGCTAAAGTATACCCTACAGTTGCTGTTGATGGATGCTCAAAGCTTTGTGCAATGAGAGCAACAGAGAAATATAGTGGAAAGGTTAATGCTGTTGTTAAAGTTGATGAAATTATAGGAAAAGAAAAAGCATTAGAAAAGGTAGTTTCATTAAGGGAATTACCAAGCGATTATATGGAATTAGTAGATAAAGTGGCGCAAGAAATATGTAAAGAGATGGATAAAATATCAAGTGATATACTAAAAAAACAAGCTGAAGAGGAACTTAAAAATAGCGGTGAATGTTCAGGTGGATGTTGCTGTTGTGGTTGTAAATAATGGAGGTATAAACTAGTGTATTATTTATACAATAGAAGTTTAGATCCATATTTTAATTTGGCATTAGAAGAATATTTTTTAACAAATTTTAAAGATGAATTTTTCATAGTCTGGAGAAATGACAATTGTATAGTAGTTGGTAAAAATCAAAATACTTATTCAGAAATAAATTCAAATTATGTTTCTGAAAATGGAATAAAGGTTGTAAGGAGACTAACGGGTGGCGGTGCGGTTTACCATGATAAAGGGAACATCAATTTTACTTTTATAAAAAATTCAGATTTACATCATTTTAGCTTTAATGATTTTTTAGAGCCCATAGTTAGTTTCTTAAAAATATTTGATATAGATGCTAAAATATCAGGAAGAAATGATATAGTAATTGATGATAAAAAAATATCTGGGAATGCACAGACTATTTTAAAGGGAAGAGTATTACATCATGGAACTTTACTGTATTCCTCTGATATTAAAAATATATCTGGTGCACTAAATGTTGCAAAGGAAAAATATGAAACAAAGGCAGTAAAATCTGTAGAAAAAAGGGTAACTAATATATGTGATAATTTAAAAGAAAGATTAACTGTAGAAGAATTTATAGAACAATTTAGCAGATATATATCAAGTAATATGGATATAAAAGAATATAATTTAACAGAAAAAGATATTTTAGAAATAAAAAAGTTAGCAGATAATAAGTATTCCAAATTTGAATGGAATTTTGGTATGTCTCCAAAGTTTAATTATAGGAATACAAAAAAATTTCCCCAGGGATTGATTGAGGTATATTTACAGGTAGAGAATTCAATAATAAATAGTGTTAAAATATATGGGGATTTTTTTAGTATGGGAGATATAAAAGAAATAGAAGATATGTTGAAGGGATGTATATACAAAAAGTCAGAAATAAAAGATAGGCTTAGTTCTTTGGACTTTAACAAATACTTTATAGGAATTAGTTTGGATGATTTTATAACTATTTTTGATATTAATTAGGGGATTACTCCCAAATGTAATTAAGTTAATATTTATCTAGCCAAACAATAAAGCCAATTGAAAGAATGTATCCTTTCGATTCACTTTATTGTATTATGTTAAAATAATTATTTAGCTCCTACTCGATTTAAACTATTAAAATAGAGCCTTTTTAGGCTCTTTTAAAATGCATATTTTATTATATCTTCATAGTTTGATATTTCAACGTTTTTATAGAAAATCTTTAATATTTCATCATATTTATTACCACTGCGAACAAGACCTATTACTCCATATTGGCTCATTCCGGCACCATCACCAAATCCACCACCGTATAATGTTATGCTCTTAAGTTTTTTGTTTATATATTGTTTATCAATGATAAAGAAGCCAGAGGGAATCCTTGAAGGATTTTTAATTTTATCGCCATATAAAGGAGTGATTTCAAAACCATCCTTTTTAGGAGTTATAACGTTTCTAATATTAGATTCCTTTATTATCTTATATTCTCCTGTGTCGGCTACTATAATAGCTTCCATTATTATTCCTGATTTTCCACGTTTACTTATATAAATGTCTTTGATATTGCCAATCCCCTCTTTAGGTATATTTGCCTTCTTGTATATGTTAAAAAACCATTTCTTTTGAAAAAATTCCGGATTTTTTGATGCCCAAGAATAAATATTTTCATTTATAGCTTTTTCAAGAGTAGCGATATCTATATCAATCTTCCATCTAAAATAAGGGGAGTTAGAATCATAAGCTTTTACTGTCCAATCTTTAAAAAATTCTGAAGCAATTTCTTCGTTTGATAAATCTTTTATTCCACTATCAGTATAATCGTTAAAATCAAGATAAGGTTCTGGATTGTTTTTTAAGTCTTTACTAGAAGTAAACCATATTTCATTAAATGGTGCCCCAACACCACAAGAAGTAGAGCAGTATTTTGCATCAATTATTTTCTTGTTGTAAGTAAGAATTTTACCACGTGTTTCTTCAATAGCTCTATTGCAAAGAATGTTAGAAGGTTGACTGTTATATGATTGACTTAAAACTGTATCATCAAGATTAAACCCATACTTTGCAAAACGCCCAGATAAGGTATCAGAAAGGGCATAAGTTCTTGCAGCTATTGCCTGTACTTTATAACCTTCAATACCTGCATTGCTTGGCATTTCGGATGGAACTACAAACCTAAGATAATCTTCAATACTTACTTCATTTATAATTCTTAAATTGTTGCTATATATATATATTTCAAAATTTCCATAATATGTTGGTATATAATTATTTGATCTTTTTAAAGTTGGTACTGATATTGGGTCATTTGAAGATGAGGAAATATATACCCTCTTATTAAATAAACCAATATCAGAAACTTTTTCTAAAGCAGTTTTATTTGTTTTATATATAGATAATAAAATAGAATTATTTTTAACATCAGCCTTTATACTTTCATCTTTTTTTGTTTTATATTCTCCTTTTTCTGTTTTTATTATAAGTCCCTTTTTTGAAGAAAAGATTACACTTGAGTGATTAAGTGAAGAAAAATCAGCATTGGATATACCTATTCTTAATTTGTTTATTTCTGGTATACCTACTAATACAGCTCCTACATGGCCTTTTTCATCTGTGATAAATTTGTAGGAAGAACAGCCTACAATAACGCTGTTTGAAAAAAGTTTTTTAATATTATTATCAGAAATTTGATAATATAATACTTGTGGATTTAAGTTAAGGCTAGCATTATCAAGTTCAATTGTATTCTTGTTTTTCATAAGTACTTTACCAGTATAAATTTTTGAAGGAGATATAGATATTACTTTTATTCCTTTAATGTGAATATTATATGCTAAAGAATCTGAAGTATACATGCTTTTGGGAATATTAATCCATTTTGTTGTATTATTATAATATATTTTTAAGGATATTCTATTTTTAGATTCCTTTTTATCAAGCAATATTCCGCAGGATATATTTAAAGGCCTTACAAATAATAAATAATAAAGTCCTATGCTTATTATAAAAAAATAGATAATATTAGAATAAATCTTGTATAGTTTTTTCTTTTCTTTCTATTTCTTCTCAAGATATCACCTCTTATCCTGCTAATTATTATATAAAATATTTTAGATAATTTTAAAGGGATATTATTATATTTTGAAAAATATTTTAAAATTCATATTGATAATTTTATTTTATATCAAAGTATTTCAAAATGCATCCAAAAACAAATATAAAACTTATTGCACCAAAGGGTGGATATAGATATCTAATAAGATTAGTAAAGCCAACCAAAGTAAATGGAATTGATGATATAATTATAAATAAAACTGAAATTTTATATGGAATTTTGAAAGAATAGGTTATTCGCTTACATAGACTGTAGACGTTGCTTATTTCTGTTGAAAACATTTCAAGCCAAATTACTATAGTAAGCAGGGAAGGTAAAATTATACCAAATTTTTTTGCAATATAAAGGTTTGGTATTTCAAAGTTAAAACTTTCTGGATAATATAAAAGTATCGAACAATTAATAATTAATGAAATGATTGTTAGTATTATGCTTCCTAAGATACAACCTATTATAAATGATCTTTTCCTTTTAATCTCAATAGTCATTGGGCATAAAACTCCAATAGCACTCATTATATTAAATGAGGAATAGAGTATTGTAGAAAGTATCCAAGAATTTCTAATAGGTAAAGTGTTCCTTAGAAAAGAATGTATTTGAAAGATTGGAGTAGAGGATTTTAAAACATGATATCCCATTAATAGTATTGACAGAGTTGAAAGAGGAACTATTAATGTGTTTGTAGCAATCAGACCCTGTGTTGAAAAAAAACTTACTGTAAGGACAAAGATAGCCATTATAAGTGTTCCTGTTATTTTGTTTATACCTATATATTCATTTAGCATTGCACCTCCGCCGGAGAGCATTATTATGTTACTTCCAAATATAAAAAAACTTAGAAACATATCAACAATTATTCCTAATTTTTTTCCAAGAACATTATAAATTATTTCTTTATAGGATTTTAAATTTAGTTTAAAACATAAATTTATTATTATTAAACAAATTAAGATATAAAGTATGCAGCATAAAATCAATCCATAAAATCCTTTAAAGCCATAAAGACTAAAAAATTGAAGTATTTCCTGACCAGAAGCAAGGCCTGCACCTATTATGGTACCAGTAAAAACAAAAGCTATTTTAATATTTTCTTTCATTTATTACTCCTAAAATTACTACATAAAATATTATTCTTATAAATAAATAAAAATTCCAAAATATCATAATACTTATATAATCATAAAAATAGCCCTTTTAAGGAATAATAAAATTAACAAAAACCGAGAAAGGTGAGTATTATGAAGAAATGGTTTTGCATAGTATTAATATTTATTTTGATATTCATGACTGGTTGTCCGGATAATGAAAAGGAAAAATCTAATGATTCAAATAAGGTAGAAGTAGAAAAAAGCGAAAATATAGACAAAAAGGCAGCCAATGTTTTTGTTAATAATTACTTAACTTATGTATTAAAAGGTGATTTGAATGGAATGAAATCTTTTTATGCAGATGATTTAAAAGGACAGATTAAAGATGTCCCAGTTATTGCAAACTCCAGACCAGTAAGCTATAAAATGGAATCAGGCGACAGTGAAGAGGGAAGTTCTAATGAAGGTAAAACTGTAAATTTTAAAGTACATATATATAATAGTGGTCAGGATATGCCTTATTTTTCTGATGATTTATATAATTATACAGTTGGTTTGCAAGAAGGGAAAATGGTAATAACAAAGATAGAAAAGGAAAAAAGCACGGAAATTTACGAAAAGGATAAAGCTCTATATAAAAGAGAAGGGGACAAGATAAAAGGTGAAAAAGTATTATCCCTTGCGGATATGCAAGAATATATAAGTTTAAGTAATACATTATATCCAGGTCAAAAGATTCCATTGCCAAAGGATAGCTTTGGTCCATGTGGAATATCCCCCGATGGTAAAAGCATATTAATTACTACTAAAGGAATTCCTAAAGCGCAAAACATTTCGGGATTGGCTGTTGAAAAAGGAGCTACTTGCTATTTTGTTGGATTAATTACTATGAAAGAAAATGAAGAAGAGCAAGAGAGCATAAAGAAAGATACTAGTACAAAAGATAGTAAACAAGTTGTAAAACTTGAAGAAGATAAGACAGAATCAAAAGGGGCTTCTAAATCTGAAGAAGGAAGTAAACAGCAGCCTCAAGAAGAGGAAAAAACAACCAAAGAACAACTAACAGTTAAAACTTTAGACTTTTATGTTGGATGGAAAATAAAAACAGCTGCTTTTTCTCCAGATGGTAAAACTATTATGATTGAGTATATACAACCTTCTGGACTTAATAGAATAAAGCTATATAAAACTAAGGAAGGAGAGCCTATAGAGCTTATAATTGATAAACAGTTTTTACCGGATAGATTTGGGATAGCATCTCCGTACTTTATATCTCCTCAAGAACTTGTTTTTACAATAGTGCCTGCCAAGGATGCTACGTCGGAAGAAGAAAAATTCAAAGGTCAATGGGAATTTGATTTGAAAGAACAAAAGTTAAAACAATATTGAACATATATTTTCCTAAACATTATTTTACATTATTGAAAGATAAGGATGTATATTCTATAATTTAGAAAGAATAAGTAGTTTAGGGTAGGGGGGTATTTAATGAAGTATAATGATAAAGTTATAAGTTTGAGGCGTAAAAGGTTTGAAAAAAAGCTTCATAAATTATTATTTTTTGTTAGAAATTTAAAATTCTTAGTAAAGAAAGATAAGAAAAGGAATTGGAGCGATAATTTAAAAAAATTAGCCCATTAGTTTTGTTTATTATGTATAAATTATTCATACAATTTAGACATATCATTAAAATTTATTTAGTGTTAATATTTACTAAATGGTATTTATGGGGGGTTGCTTATGGCAAAAGTTGTTTTAAAGAATATATGTAAGGTATATCCGGGTAATGTGTCCGCTGTAAAAAACGTTAACCTTGAAATTGAAGATAAGGAGTTTGTGGTTCTTGTTGGGCCATCAGGATGTGGAAAATCTACAACTTTAAGAATGATTGCAGGGCTTGAAGAAATCACTTCTGGAGAACTCTATATAGGGGATAAATTATGTAATGATGTAGCACCAAAGGATAGAGATATAGCTATGGTTTTCCAAAACTATGCTCTTTATCCACACATGACTGTTTATGAAAATATGGCCTTTGGGTTAAAGTTAAGAAAGGTTCCAAAGGATATTATTGACAAAAAGGTTAGGGAAGCAGCAAAGAGCCTTGATATTGAGCATCTTTTAGACAGAAAGCCAAAGGCACTATCAGGAGGGCAAAGACAAAGAGTTGCATTGGGAAGAGCAATAGTTCGTGAACCTAAGGTATTTTTAATGGACGAGCCCCTGTCAAATCTTGATGCAAAGCTGAGAGTGCAAATGAGAGCAGAGATTTCAAAACTTCATAAAAAGCTAAATACTACATTTATTTATGTTACCCATGATCAGACTGAAGCTATGACGATGGGTACAAAGATAGTTGTAATGAAAGATGGGGTGATTCAGCAGGTAGATACTCCACAGAGAATATATGAGCATCCAGCAAATATTTTCGTAGCAGGATTTATGGGAAGTCCTCAGATGAACTTTATAAATGCAAAACTTATAAAAGAAGGAAATAAGGTGCTTGTAAGTTTTGGGAAGGTAAAACTTGCTCTTCCAGAGGATAAGGCTAATATTGTAATTGAAAAGGGATGTGTTAATAAAGAGGTTATATTCGGCATAAGACCTCAACATATAGATGATAGTTTGGAAGCTATTAACCAAAATCCAGAAACAGTTGTCGAGGCTAAGGTGGAGTTGATAGAGCACATGGGTTCAGAGACTTATTTATATCTTATTTGTGAAGACAATAATATAATAGCACGAGTTGCACCTACAAGTAAAACCAAAACAGATGAAACGGTTAGAGTAGCATTTGAAATGAGCAATGTTCATATATTCGATAAAGAAACAGAACTATCTGTTTTTTAATGGAGGATTTTATGGATTTTTGTGAAGGCATTGGAAAGACATTGAATTGTAAAATAGGAGTATATGATTTAAAAGGCAACCTTATTTGTGGGGAAGATGTTGGTTATTTAAATACTGATGATATGCTTATTAAGGATGGTTTAACATACATAAAGTGTGATAAAGTAATCGTTAGTGTAAGCTCTTTGCTTTCACAGGATGCCGTTAATTTATTAAAGCTTATAATTTATAATGTGTATGAAAAGGAGGCTGCAAATTTGATGCAGCCTATTGAATATATTTTAAAACATGATGTGCCTTATGAAAGTTTAAAAGGAAGATATGAAGGATATAAAGCTTTATATATTAAATGCAATGAAGATATAGAGGATGTTCTTTTAAACGTTTATAGTGGATATAATGTAGAGTTTGTTAAAGACGAAAATGGTATATATTTAATCAAAAAATTTGAAGATGATGAAAACGAGGCTAATTCAATTATAAATGGAATTTGGGATGAAAAGGGTATTAATGTAATAATAGGTTCTGGAAAAACTGTTAAGGGTGAATATACTATTAAACATTCTGCAGAAAATGCAAAGATATCAGCATATCTTGCTGAAAGGTTAGGATTTAAAAATGGTTATTTTATTTATGAAAAAATGGTAATATATGATTTGATTAATGGATTGAGAAGGGATTTTTTAGAGAAGTTGTTTAGTAGTATTGATAATGATTTTTTAAATATTTTAAGGGATAGGGAACTTATAAATACAGCTGAAGAATTTTTAAGATGTGATTTAAACATAAGTGAAGCAGCAAGAAGGCTTTACATACATAGAAATACTCTTTTATACAGAATTGAAAAGATAAAATTAATGACAGGGCTTGATATAAAAGCTTTTGAAGAGGCTATGGTTTTTAAATTGCTTATTACAGTTTATAGACTAAAATTTAGTTGATGGAATTATTTGTTTGTGATAGCCTCTATTTTAGGTTAAAATATAATAGGGGTTGATTTTATGAAGATAAATTTAATACCATCTGTTGAATATATAAATGAAAAAGAGATAGAAGGGAAAATTGCGGTAGTTATAGATGTTTTAAGGGCAACATCGGTAATTACAACAGCTCTTTATAATGGGGCCAGTGAAGTAGTAACTACAGTAGAAATTGAAGAAGCTCTAAATTATAGAGATAAAAATAGCATACTTGGAGGAGAGAGAAAAGCACTTAAAATTGATGGATTTGATCTTAGTAATTCTCCTTGTGAGTACAGAAAAGAAATAGTTGCAGGAAAGAGGGTAATATTAACAACAACAAATGGGACAAGAACAATAAATAAATCTATAAAGGCTGAAAGCATACTTATTGGTTGTATGCTTAATGGAAAAGCTATTGCAAAAAAAATCGTTGAATGTAATAGGGATACTTGCATAGTTTGTGCAGGAACCAAAGGAAGGTTTTCATTGGATGATTTTATTTGTGCAGGAAAGATACTAAACGATATTGTTGAATGTATTAATGTAGAGCTTGATGATTTTGCAACTGCTGCATTTTTAGCCTATAAAGATAATAGGAAGGATGTTTTGTCATATATTAAAAATGCTTCTCACTATAGGTATCTTGTTTCTATAGGACTTGAGGATGATATAAAATATTGCTTTAAAGAAGATGTTTTTGATATTGTTCCTGAGTATAAGGATGGTAGTATAAGAATATGAATAATTAAAGGGTTTAATATAATGTTTAAACTTTATAATAAGTTAAGCATCATATTGAACCCTTTTTTATTAGATTATTTGAAGTATAAGGAATTTAAGGTATAAAGTTTCTCCAGAATTCCAGAGCACGGGGTGGTCCTTTGCCTGAGTTCTAAATTCTATTTGCCTAATTGTTTTTTTAGCATCCTTTGCAGCATCCATTATAACATCCATAAAAAGTTCAGGATACATATAGTGGGAACAGGAACAGGTTACTAAAAAGCCTCCGGGCTTTAAAAGTTTCATGCCTCTAAGGTTAATTTCTTTATATCCTCTAATAGCTCCTTCAATGGCAGATCGGCTTTTGGTAAAAGCAGGGGGATCTAATATTACAACGTCATACCTTCTTCCTTCCTTAACCCATTTATGAAGTACGTCAAAGGCGTTATGAACTTCAAATTTACATACGTCAGATAGATTGTTTAGTTGTGCGTTTTTCCTTGCAAATTCTACAGCATGTTCTGATACATCAAGTCCAAGTACACTTTTTGCACCAAAATAGCCAGCATGAAGAGAAAAAGAACCTGTGTGGCAAAAACAATCAAGAACATCAGAGCCTTTTACTATGTCTTTAATTGAGGCCCTGTTTTCCTTTTGATCAAGGAAATAACCAGTTTTTTGACCTTCGGCAATGTCAACATAAAATTTAACACCATTTTCAGAAGTTTGTATAGTTGTATCAAAGGGCTCAGATAAAAAACCTTTATATTGATTTAATCCTTCAAGTTCTCTAACGGGTACATCATTTCTTTCATATATTCCCTTTGGATTAAATATTTCATTTAATACTTTTACAATCGTATTTTTCCATTTATCAATACCGTAAGCAAGGGTTTGGATTACAAGATAATCACTGTATTTGTCTACAATAAGTGCAGGTAGGAAATCTGCCTCACCAAAAACTACTCTGCAGCATGTAGTTTCAATAACTTTTTTTCTATATTCCCAAGCTGCTTTTATTCTCCTTCTAAAAAACTCTTCATCTATTTCTTCGTTTTTATCTCTTGTCATAATTCTAACTGTAATTTGGGATTTAGGATTAATATATCCTTTTCCTATAAATTTTTCTTTAAAATTATATACCTCAACAATATCTCCAATGTTATAATCACCAATTATTTTTTCTATTTCATTTGAATAAACCCATGGATGACCATCTTCTACTCTAAGGCCCTTTTTATAACCAAGATATACCTTTGCCATTTGAATTCCTCCATATTATAAATTACATTAGTAGTATAGCATAATATAGAAAAAAATAAACAGGCATAGGCCTGTTTTATTTATGTTTATTTACATAATCTCTTAATATATGTATATCATTAAGATTTAGTGATATAAATTCTCCTCCTGATGTATATATTCCGTTATCAACCTTGCTCCAATTTATTTTGACCATAGCTTTAAAAGGGATATTATCTTCAACTCTAAAATAAAATGATAGAAAACTTTGAACAGGAATATAAAAATTTGACTGTAGACATATCCCGGTTTCTGAAACGTTTAATACAAAAAGATGTCCCTCTTCTTTGAAGGTTCTTTGTTCACCATTATACATTAAAGTAGGATAAAGTATCTCACAGTCCATATCAGCTCTTTCATATCTGCGCCTTTCTACCCCAATCCAATCCCTCCTAGACCATTTTATAATATTATATCAAAATTAATAACTGTTTGTAATATTAAATATTTCAAATATAATACATTAAATGTAATTAACGGTGCAAAATAATATTAGAATGGAGGGATAGTATTGAAGGTTTTTTGGAAGGTAGCTTTAGCTGATGTTATTATAATATTTGTATCATTTATGCTTTTTTCAGCGCTGATACCCGGTGATAAAAGACATAAAATATGGGAAAAGTATATAAGTTCCTTTTCAAAGTTTGTAATATACATTTTTGCAGTTACTATTGCAGTTAATGTTATTACTGCACTTATTGTATATGCCTTAAGATATCAAAGGTATCTTAATATTATTGCACCATCAGTACAATCAATTGTAATAGGATTCATTGCATCATGTGTACCAAGGCGCGGGGTTGAGCATGATAAAGATAAAAATAGATAAAATATATATGGCGAATTTATTCGCCATATATATTTTAAAAAAAGATATAAATTATTGTTGCAAAAATTTTAAAGTTGGTATATAATAAATGTTGTTAGGCAACGGGGTGTGGCGCAGATGGGAGCGCGCGTGGTTTGGGACCATGAGGTCGCAGGTTCAATCCCTGTCACCCCGACCAATTGGTTTAGCTTATGCTAAACCAATTTTTTTAAGTTTTTATACCTTTGCGGGGCGTAGCGCAGATGGTAGCGTGCGTGGTTCGGGACCATGAGGCCGCAGGTTCAAGTCCTGTCGCCCCGACCAGAGGAGAAAGAGAACCCTGTAACTTTTAAAAAGTTACAGGGTTTATTTACTTTTATAGTATTATTTCAAAAAACTTTCTCCTACTTTATATACATCACCAGCTCCCATTGTAATTAATATGTCTCCTCCATGAAGTTCTTTTTTCAAATAGTCAACAATATCATCAAAGGATTTGATAAATTCAACATTGACTCCATTTTGATAAATTGCATCACAGAGCATTTCGGAGCTAACAACTCCTGTATCCTTCTCCCTTGCAGCATATATATCGGTTAAAATTAGTTTGTCTACGTCATTAAATGCAGAGGCAAATTCATTAAATAGAGATATAGTTCTACTATAAGTGTGAGGTTGAAAAACGCAATAAATTCTATTATGGGGATAATTTTTAGCAGCTTTAAGTGTTGCTTTTATCTCAGCAGGATGATGAGCATAATCATCTATTACTACAACGCCATTATTTTCTCCTTTTTTCTCAAATCTTCTATGAGTGCCTTTAAAGTCTAAAAGGCTTTGGGCCATTATTTTTTTATCAATCTGAAGGAAATTACAACAAGCTATTGAAGCTAAAGCATTTAATATATTATGTTCACCAGGTATTGAAAGCTTAAAATTGTAGTAGGGGGATCCTTTGTAAAGTGCAGTAAAGGAGGGGCAACCCTTTTCATCATATACTATATTAGTAGCAGTAAAATCGCCTTTATTTATTCCATAAGATATTTTGTTACAGTTTACTTTTTCTATTATATCTACTACCCTCTTATCTTCTGCATAAGCTATTAAACAGCCGTTTTTAGGTATAAGTTGTGCAAATTTAAAAAAGGATTCATGTATTTCATCTATATCCTTATAACAATCAAGATGGTCTGCGTCTATATTAAGTATTAGCCCTATATAAGGATAGAATTTTAGAAAACTCTTTTTATATTCACAGGCTTCTGTTACAAAATATGGACTTTTCCCTGGCCTTACATTACCTTTTATAGCATCTACTTCTCCTCCAACCATAATTGTAGGGTCAAGGTTGGCATTAAGAAGTATAAGGGAAACCATTGAGGTAGTAGTAGTTTTACCATGAGTTCCAGAAATAGCTATTCCTTTGCTGTATTTTCTCATTATTTGACCTAAAAACTCTGCTCTATCCATAATCTCAAGATTTAATCTTTTTGCCTCTATAAGTTCAGGATTATCTTCTTTTATTGCAGCTGTATAAACAACAATATCGGCTCCATGAACGTTTGAAGCATCATGGCCAATATATATTTTTGCCCCAAGATTTTGAAGTTTTTCTGTAAGGTTTGATGATACTCTATCAGAACCAGATACGGTATAGCCATAATCTATAAGTATTTCGGCAAGACCGCTCATACTAATCCCGCCGATACCAATAAAATGGACTCTTTTTTTACTATCTTCAAACAAGTCAAACATTATATCACTCCTAAAATATCTTATATGTTATAATTATAGACAAAATAATTATAACATAATACATTTTTATAGAATAACAAAATATAAGTTTTCGTTATTGAAAATCTATTATTTTCTTGAAATATTTTTAGCAATGATTTAGAATGAAATTTAAGATAAAAAGTACAAAAATCATTCGTATTTTTCTTTTCTTATAAGTTTTATGAATAAAATTTAACTTTTATGACAAAAATATATAGAAATGATAGGATGTGGTACTATGAAGCGTTTACATAGAAAAGAACGGGTTGCTGCGATACTTAAAATACTTACAGATAATCCTAATAAAGTAATCAGCCTTGGATATTTTTCTGATATATTTCAATCTGCAAGGTCGACTTTAAGCGAAGATATTGCAATAATAAAGGGTGTTGTTGAAAATCTTGAATGTGGTATTGTAGAAACTATACCTGGTGCTGCTGGAGGGGTAAAATTTGTTCCAGGTCTTTCAAAAAAAGAAGAACAACAGTTTATTGAAGAACTATGCAGTCAAATAAAAAATCCTTCAAGAATAATTCCAGGGGGATTTTTATATATGAATGATATAATAAATTCTCCTGATATAGCAACAAAGATAGGAATTATATTTAGCCAAAATTTTAGGAGTAAAGATCCCGATTATGTTATTACAGTTGAAACAAAAGGAATACCAATTGCATTAATGACAGCAAAGGCATTAAATGTTCCTCTTATTATTGTAAGGCGAAATAGTAAGGTTACAGAAGGTTCAACGGTTAGTATTAATTATGTATCTGGTTCTTCAAAGAGAATACAGACAATGAGTCTTTCAAAGCGTTCTGTTCAAAAAGGAAGCAAGTGTATATTCATTGATGACTTTATGAAAGCAGGAGGTACTGCGAATGGTATAATTGAACTTATGAGAGAGTTTGAATCTTCTGTTGTAGGTATAGGCATACTTATTGAAGCTTTTACTGAAGGTAAGAAACTTGTAGAAGATTATATGTCACTAATAAAGCTTGAGTCAGTTAATGAAGAAACTGGAGAGATAGTATTAACTCCATCAGGCAATTTTAAGGCTTTTAAATAATTTATATAAATTCAAAAAATTTTTTATAAATTTATATTTTTATAGCAGGAAAATTAAAAAAAATGAAGAATTATAAAGTAATAAGCAACTGGGAAGGTGGTGAAACCATGCAAATTACAGATGTAAGGGTAAGAAAGATAACAAATGAAGGTAAGATGAAAGCAATTGTTTCAGTAACATTTGATAATGCATTTGTAGTACATGATATCAAAGTAATAGATGGACAAAACGGTCTTTTTATTGCTATGCCAAGTAGAAAGACTCCTGATGGAGAATTTAAAGACATTGCTCATCCAATCAATACTGAAACAAGAGAAGCTATTCAGTCAGCAATACTTGCTGAGTATGAGAAGGTAAAAAACAACTCAGAAGCAGAATCCAATCAGTAATAAAGAGGAAGTCAAGTGACTTCCTTTTTATATGTATATTAAAAAAATGTTAATTATAATTGAATAAAATAGATTATTGAAATATAATAAAATAAGTTGATTTATATAAAAATTAGTTGAGGTGCTGTTATGGAAAATTGTTATGGTATAATTTTGGCTGCTGGGCAGGGTAAGCGGATGAAATCTAAACTACCAAAGGTCCTTCATAAAATATGTGGGAAACCAATGATAGATTATGTAACTGATGCTGTATTGTCAGCTGGTGTTAAGGATTTTGCTGTGGTTGTAGGTCATGGTGCAGATGCTGTTAGAGATTATCTTGGAAGCGAAATAAAAACTATATATCAAGATAAACAGCTTGGCACAGGTCATGCAGTAATGTGTTGTGAGAGCTTTCTAAATGATAAAGACGGTGTTGTTATTATTCTTGCAGGGGATGCTCCTCTTATTAATTCAAATACCATTTCAAATGTACTTCAATATCATACTTTAAATGATTTTTCCGCTACTATATTAACAGCAAATACAGAAAATCCATCTGGTTTTGGTAGAATTATAAGGGATGGATTTGGAAATGTAGAAAAAATAGTTGAGGATAAAGATGCCTCAGAAGATGAAAAAAAAGTTAAAGAAATTAATTCAGGCACCTATTGTTTTAATATACCAGAACTACTATTTGCATTAAAAAAAATAAATAACAATAATGTTCAAGGGGAATATTATTTAACTGATGTTATTGAAATTCTAAAAAAAGAGGGCAAAAAGGTAGGTGCCTATGTATCTGATTTTACGGAGTTTATGGGAGTAAATTCAAGGATCCAACTTTATGAAGCAAGCGTTGTTATGAGAGATAGGATAAATATAAGGCTTATGAATGAAGGAGTTACAATAATAGATCCCAAAAGCACATATATAGATGCTAATGTTAAAATAGGAATGGATACAATAATTTATCCTAATGTAATTATTGAGGGTAATACTTTAATAGGAGAAGAATGTATAATAGGTCCCAATAGTAGAATAGTGGACAGTATAATAGAAAATGGTGTTGAATGTCAATCATCAATTATTTTAAATAGCCTTGTAAAAAGCAATGCTAAAATAGGACCCTTTGCATATATAAGGCCTGAATCTGAAATAGGCAAAGAAGCTAAGATTGGAGATTTTGTTGAGGTTAAAAAATCTAAGATAGGAGATGGTACTAAAATACCTCATTTGACCTATGTTGGAGATGCAGAAATTGGCCAAGGATGTAACCTTGGCTGCGGTACAATAACTGTAAATTATGATGGTACAAATAAGCATAAGACTATAATAGGTAATAAAGCTTTTATAGGATGTAATGCAAGCATTGTAGCACCTGTTAAGATTGGAAATAATGCTTATATTGCTGCAGGTTCAACTATAACTAAAGATGTTCCTGATGGAGCGCTGGCAGTTGCAAGAGAAAGACAGGTAAATATGGAAGGATGGGTTGAAAGAAGAGGACTTTGGAAAAAATAAAATATAGGAGGAAAATATATGATAACACACGGAAAAAATATTAAGATTTTTACTGGTAATTCTAATCCTGATCTTGCATCAGAGATAGCAGATATCCTTGGTGTTGAACTTGGAAATTCTGAGGTTGGAAGATTCAGTGACGGTGAGATATCTGTAAATATAAACGAAACAGTTAGAGGAGCAGATGTCTTTGTTGTACAGTCAACTTGTGCTCCTGTAAATGATAACCTTATGGAACTTTTAATACTTATGGATGCCTTTAAAAGAGCTTCAGCAGGTAGAATAACAGCTGTTATTCCATATTATGGATATGCAAGGCAGGATAGGAAGGCAAAGGCAAGGGATCCTATTACAGCAAAACTTGTTGCTGATTTAATACATGCCGCAGGTGCTGATAGAGTACTTTCAATGGATCTTCATGCTCCACAAATACAGGGATATTTTAATATTCCTGTTGACCACCTTTTAGGTGTACCAATACTTAGCAAATATTTTGTTGATATGGGACTTTGTGATGAAGAAGTAGTGGTGGTTTCACCAGACCTTGGAAGTGTAACAAGAGCAAGAAAGTTTGCTGACAGGCTTCATGCACCTATTGCAATAATAGATAAGAGAAGACCTAAAGCAAATGTTGCAGAGGTTATGAATGTAATAGGAGACATCAAAAATAAAACAGTAATACTTGTTGATGATATGATAGATACAGCAGGAACAATTGTAAATGGAGCAAATGCTTTAATGGAGCTTGGAGCAAAAGAAGTATATGCATGTTGTACACATGCTGTTTTATCTGGGCCTGCAATTGAAAGGATAAAAAGTTCTGCAATAAAAGAACTTGTTATGTTAAATACTATTCCACTTACAAAGGAAAAGCAAATTGACAAAATGAAGGTTATTTCAGTAGCTCCAGTATTTGCTGAAGCAATAAAGAGAATATATGAAGATCTTTCAGTAAGTAAATTATTTGACTAAAAGGGATGCGGATGCATCCCTTGTTTTGTAAAAATATATTTAACTTTTTTGCTATGAATGGGTTATGAGTTGAATTTAAATTTGTAAAATGAGAAAATAAATATTAATGAAAGATTAGGAGGGTTATAATGGTTGAAACAAAGGTATTAATAGTAGATGATGACACTAATATTTGTGATTTAATAGAACTTTATCTCCAAAAGGAAGGATATAAGGTATATAAAGCCTATAATGGTTCTGAAGCAATAAAAATATTTAAGGATAAGATGGTAGATGTTATTGTACTTGATATAATGATGCCTCAAATGGATGGATATGAAACTTTAAAGGAGATAAGAAAAACTTCTTCAATTCCAGTTTTAATGCTTACAGCAAAAGGAGAAACATTTGATAGAGTTTTAGGACTTGAGCTTGGTGCAGACGATTACATTGTTAAGCCTTTTGAGCCTAAGGAGCTTGTTGCACGAATTAAGGCTGTATTAAGAAGATACAAACCACAGACTCAAAAAAGAGCTCTTGAGTTTTCAGATCTTATAATAGATGCAGATTCTTATATTGTAAAATATAAAGGTGAGGATATGGAGATGCCCCCTAAGGAGTTTGAGCTTTTGTATTTTCTTGCATCGAATCCTAATAAAGTTTTTACAAGGGATCAGCTTCTTTATGAGGTTTGGGGCTATGATTACCCTGGAGATTCAAGAACAGTTGATGTTCATGTAAAGCGTCTTAGGGAAAAGCTTCCAGATAATAGAGAATGGCAGATTAAAACCGTTTGGGGAGTAGGATATAAATTTGAGGTGAAATAAATGAAAAAAAGCCTTTATACAAAGTTAATTACTACGTATTTTATAATACTTGTAATATCCTATAGCCTTATTGCAGTTTTTTTATCTTTTTGGTTTTATAACTACTACAAAGATCAAAAAACTAATGAACTTATAAGAGAAGGAATAAACCTTAATACTATAGTTTCTAATTATATACATGGAAAGACAGATGCTTCAAGGTTAAAATATGAATTGTCTGTTATTGATAGGCTTTTAAATGCCAGAATATGGGTAATCGATAATTATGGATATATTTATGGATATTCTGGCGATGAAACGGATAAAATAACAGGTAAACAAATAACTAATGCTGAAATAGATGAAGTTAGAAAAAGAAATATAATAGTTAAAACAGGAAGTTTTAGAGGCATGTTTACAACCCCTATGCTTACAGTAGGGATGCCAATTATAATAGATGATCAGGTTCGAAGTGTTGTATTTTTACACTCGCCTTTAAATGAAATAAAAAGTGCCTTAAAAAGAGTATTCTTTGTTATATGGATGTCTGCTTTTTTTGCAATATTGATTTCTGCATTTATAATATACTATTTTTCGGAAAGGATACTTATAAAACCTCTTGATAAAATAAATGAAACAGCAAAGCTAATATCAAAGGGGGAATTTGAAAGAAGAGTTAATTTGACATCTGATGATGAGATAGGGGATTTGGCAAAATCCTTTAACTACATGGCAGATTCCTTAGAAAATCTTGAAAAGATGAGAAGGAGCTTTATTGCAAATATATCTCATGAATTAAGATCTCCTATGACATCAATAAACGGTTTTTTGTCTGGAATTCTTGATGGAACAATACCAAAGGAGAAGACAGCTTATTATTTAAATATAGTTCATGATGAGATAAAAAGGCTAATTAGACTTATAAATGACTTATTGGATCTTGCAAGGCTTGAGTCAGGAGAATTTTCACTTACTATTGGCGTTTTTGATATAAATGAACTTATAAGGCAGAGGATAATTAAGTTTGAAGACAAGATTAACAAGAAAAAGATAAATGTCGATGTAGTTTTAACAGGAAATAAAATAAAAGTAAAAGGTGATAGAGATAGGATTGATCAGGTTATAACAAACCTTGTAGATAATGCTATTAAATTTACTCCAGAAGGAGGAGTAATTGAAATACGTACAGCAATAAAAGAAGACAGGCTTCTTGTTAGTGTATATAATAATGGTCCTGCTATTCCAAAGGATGAAATAGCATATATTTGGGATAGATTCCATAAAGTTGACAAGGCACGATCTAAGGGTGGTGGTACAGGACTTGGGCTTTCTATTGTAAGGCAAATAATAAACCAGCATAAGCAAACTGTATGGGTAGAGTCAGGTGAATGGGGGACTAAATTTACTTTTACATTAAGTTTAGCTTAATTATTAATATTTTCAATAATAGTTCATACTTTTTTAAAAAAGCACTTTTATAATTAAATTAAAGATGCAAGGAGGTGCTATTATGGATTATAATCATAACTCATGGGAAAGTGGAGTAAGATTTGTTGAAGAAAGAAAGCCTAAAAAGTTTATGAGGTTTTTAGGAATTATACTAATCGTGTTTTTTTCTGCTTCAATAGGAGGTATTCTTGGTGGATACTATGTGAAGAAAAATTATGAAAATGAATATGTTTATGAAGGAAATATAAAGAATAGTGTAAAAAGTTTATCTCAAAATACTCAGACGTCTGATATACCAAAGAATTCAATAAACAATGTTGCAGACCAAGTTGGACCTACAATTGTGGGAGTTAATAATAATGTTAGGACATGGGGTGGAGGAACAGCTCTTCAAGGTAGTGGCTCTGGTATTATATTTGACAAATCAGGGTATATAGTAACTAATGAACATGTAATAGACGGAGCAACTAATGTAACAGTTACTCTTCCAGGAGGTAAAAAACTTCCCGCACAGATTATAGGAAGTGATGTTAGAAGTGATCTTGCAGTGCTTAAAGTTAATGCGCAAAACCTACCAGTTGCAAAATTTGGAGATTCATCTAAAGTTAGGGTTGGAGATACAGCGATTGCAATTGGCAATCCTTTAGGGGAAGAATTTGCAGGTTCAGTAACTGTAGGAGTTGTAAGTGCTGTTAATAGAAAGCTTTATCTTGATGGAAAGATGTATAAGCTTATTCAGACTGACGCTTCGATAAACCCAGGTAACAGTGGAGGAGCTTTATGTAATGTTGCTGGAGAGATTATAGGTATAAATACATTAAAAAACGTTGACGCAGAGGGTATGGGCTTTGCAATTCCAATAAATGAAGCAATTCCTATAATTCAAGCTCTTATGAAAAATGGTTATGTTTCAAGGCCATATATAGGGATTGAATATCAGTTTATTGATGAAGATACAGCAAATGAAAATGGAATTCCGGTTGGAGTCTATGTAGCCAGGACTGTAAAAGGAGGGGCAGCAGAAAAAGCAGGTATATTGCCTGGAGATATAATTGTTGCCTTCGATAAAGTTAGTATCGACAGTTCTGAAACATTAATAGAAGTTCTTTCAAAGCACAAAGTAGGAGATGTAGTAACATTAAAGATATATCGTAATGGAAGTTATCAAAATATACAGATAAAGCTTCAAGATTCAAATGGAAGATAAGACTTTTGGGCTTTTAAGTATTAAAACTTTTGTAAAGAAGAGGCCCTCATGAATCTAATAGCCAATTAGACATTTTATTAAAAAGCTCTAAATTGGTTATTAGATTCATGAGGGTTATATTAAATTTTAAAACACTAATTATTGATTTAGTACATGTTTATTAACAATCCGAGGCCACAGGGCTTTTTCTTTTTTAAATAAACCCTTTATGATATACTAATATATGTTATTTAAATAGAAGGAGTGTTTTTATGTATATTGTTGCTGGACTTGGAAATCCTGGTAAGGAATATGAAAATACAAGGCATAACATTGGATTTATGGTTTTAGATTTTTTAGCTAAAAAGCTTGATTTTAATATATCAAAAATAAAATTTAAAGGATTAACTGGAGAATGCGTGATAGAAAATGAAAAGATAATATTTTTAAAACCTTCAACCTATATGAATTTAAGTGGGGATAGCATAAGAGAGGCTGTAGATTTTTACAAAATTCCCCTTTCAAATCTTATTGTAGTTTACGATGATGTGGATATTATGTTTGGGAAAATAAGGATAAGACCTTCAGGAAGCGATGCGGGACATAATGGTATGAAAAGTATAATATATCAGCTTAATAGTAATGAGTTTCCACGCATTAGAGTAGGTATAGGGGCTGCAAATAAGAATATGATATCTCATGTTCTTGGAAGTTTTTCCGAAAATGAAAGGGAAATACTTCAAGATATTATACAAGTAGCTGGAGATGCTATAATTGATATAATAAAAAATGGAATACAATATTCCATGAATAAGTATAATTCTCTTATTGTAGGTAAAGAATAGAAATTAGGAATGTAATGTTGATAAAGGGGGTGGATTTTTGAGATTTAAAGGCTTAAATGACGTTTTTAAAAAACATGAAGAATATGAAATTATATTGTCTTCATTAAATACAGGAAAAACTCCATGTCAAATTCATGGCCTTTCTGAGTCACAAAAGGCCTATATTTCATGCTGCCTTTTTGATGATACTCAAAGACAAACATTAATACTTACACATAATGATATAGAAGCAAGGAAAATATACGATGATATAAAGATATTTACAGATAAATGTTATTATCTGCCAATTAGAGAAATGGTTTTTAATGTTGATGTTACTTCTGGTGAAGTAAAGATAGAAAGGCTAAAGACCATATATAAAATATTATCTGGGGAACCTATTATAGTTGTTGCCTCTGTTGATGCAATATTTTATAATATGCCACCTAAAAACATATTCATAAAAAATACATTTACTTTAAAACCTAACGATTCAATTGAAATATTATCCCTGGCAACTAAGCTTATAGATCTTGGATATGAAAGAGTTGAAATAGTAGAGGGTAGTGGTCAGTTTGCTCAAAGGGGAGGAATAATTGATATATTTTCACCTTTAAATGATGAACCTTATAGAATAGAGTTTTTCGGGGATGAGATTGATACTATAAGAACCTTTGATGTAGTAAGCCAAAGAAGTAAAAATAAGGTTGATAGTGCTTTAATATATCCAGCAAGAGAAACAATAATAGACTCAGATAGAATACAAGCCATTGTAAGTAATATAGAAAAGGA
This sequence comes from Caloramator sp. E03, assembly GCF_006016075.1. Taxonomy (NCBI): domain Bacteria; kingdom Bacillati; phylum Bacillota; class Clostridia; order Eubacteriales; family Clostridiaceae; genus Caloramator; species Caloramator sp. E03. Next base: position 1,736,166 of record NZ_CP040093.1, read on the forward strand.
TTTTGAATTAAAATACAAATCTTATTCAAAGAAAAACAAAGAGGCAGCAGAGAGATTAAGAGTAAGAGTAAAAGAAAATATAGAAAAACTTAAGAATTTTAGATACTTTGAAGGTATAGATAGCTATATGCTATATCTATATAATTCTTCAAATTTTTTTATAGATTATTTTGATAACCCTATCGTTATACTTGATGAATCAGGGAGAATAGTGCAAAGGATAAACACAGGATATGAAGAGTTCGAGGATACGTTTAAGTCAATGCTTGATAAAGGAGATGTAATGCCACTGCAGGGAGAGTACTTCTTTCCACCAGAATATATAATTAATTCCATTAATAAGAATAAAATTATAGCTCTAAATATGTTGCCACGAGTTGTTGATGATATAAAACCTTTATCGGTTGTTAACTTCAATGCTATTTCAATGAATCCTTTATCTGGTAATATAGAATTTTTAATAAATGAAATAAAGAGTAAAATCAAGAATAGATACAGCATACTTATTATGGCTGGGACTTCGAGTAGGGCAGAAAGGCTTGCAAAAAGCTTAAAAGAAGAAGAAATAGATGCATTGTATGTTGAAGAAGTAGATGAATTAAGAGAGGGAAAGGTTGTTGTAACATCAGGTAGCCTAAGCCGAGGAATGGAATTCCCTGATAAAAAATTGATTGTTATATCAGACAAAGAGTTTTTTAAGGAAAAGACTAAAAGAAAGGGAACTTTTGCAAAAAAAGCAGGGAAAATACAAAGCTTTACAGACTTAAAAGTTGGAGATTATGTTGTTCATGTAAACCATGGTATTGGAATATATAAGGGAATCACACAGCTTGTAATAGACGGCATAAAAAAAGATTATCTTCTTCTTCAATATCAGGGAGGAGATACTCTGTATGTACCAGTTGAGCAGCTTGATATGGTTCAAAAATATATTGGTGCAGATGATGAGCCTCCAAAGGTTTATAAGCTTGGAGGAAGCGAATGGGCAAAAACTAAGAAAAAGGTTAAAGAATCACTAAGAGAGATGGCAGAAAACCTTATAGAACTTTATGCGGTAAGAAAAACTATAAAAGGATATGCTTTCTCAAAGGATACACCATGGCAAAAGCAGTTTGAAGATGAGTTCCCATACCAAGAGACTCCTGATCAGATAGCAGCCATAGAAGAAATAAAAAAGGATATGGAAAAGCCACAGCCTATGGATAGACTTCTTTGTGGTGATGTGGGATATGGAAAGACAGAAGTTGCAATGAGAGCGGCATTTAAAGCTGTTATGGATGGGAAGCAAGTTGCAGTGCTTGTTCCAACTACAATTCTTGCAGAGCAGCACTATAATAACTTTAAACAAAGGTTTATGGATTTTCCTGTAAGTATTGATATGATAAGCAGGTTCAGAAATAGAGAGCAGCAGAAGAAAACTCTTTCGGATCTTCATGTAGGGAATATAGATATAATAATAGGTACCCATAGACTTTTACAAAAGGATGTTAAATTTAAAGACCTTGGGCTTTTAATAATCGATGAAGAACAAAGATTTGGTGTTTCTCATAAGGAGAAGATAAAACTTTTAAAAAAGAATATTGATGTTCTTACTTTAACTGCAACTCCTATACCCAGAACTCTTCATATGTCTATGATTGGAGTTAGGGACATGAGTATAATAGAAACACCTCCTGAAGAGAGGTATCCTGTTCAAACTTATGTGATGGAGTACAATGAGAATATAGTTAAAGATGCAATTTTAAGGGAAATTTCAAGAGGTGGACAGGTATTTTTTGTATATAATAGAGTTGAAACTATAAAGGACATGCAGGCAGCATTAACGAAAATTATTCCTGAGGCTAAAATAATCATTGCTCACGGTAAAATGGATGAAAAGGAGTTGGAAGAAGCTATATTGAGTTTTATATCTGGAGAAGGAGATATACTCCTTTGTACTACTATAATTGAAACTGGTATAGATATGCCTAATGTAAATACTCTTATAGTATATGATGCTGATAAAATGGGTTTGTCACAACTATACCAGCTAAGAGGAAGGGTTGGCCGCTCTAATAGGCTTGCTTTTGCATATTTTACCTATAGAAAAGATAAAATACTTACTGAAGTTGCTGAAAAAAGGCTTAAGGCAATAAAGGAATTTACGGAGTTTGGTTCCGGGTTTAAAATTGCAATGAGAGATCTTGAAATAAGAGGAGCTGGTAACCTTTTAGGAACGCAACAACATGGCCACATGGTAGCGGTGGGCTATGATTTATACTGTAGACTTCTTGAGGAAGCTGTAAGGGAAATAAAAGGAGATATTAAGGATGAGTATACTGAAACTTCTATAGAGCTTACAGTGGATGCTTATATACCAGATAAGTTCATTGGCGATGAAATGGTTAAAATAGAAATATATAAAAAGATAGCTTCGATTGAAAGTATTGAGGATAAAGTTGAAGTTGAAGAGGAGATAGTAGATAGATTTGGAGATATACCACAACCTGTAGAAAATCTTATAAATATAGCCTATATTAAATCTATAGGTAAAAAACTTAGGATAATAAATATAAAGCAGGTGAACAAGGAGGTTTATGTGCATTTTAAAGATGCAGACATCATACAAATAGATGTATTAAGAGATGTAAATGAAAAGCTTGATAAAATTTTAAGCTATGGAAGTACTACTGAGCCAATTATTAAATTTAAAGTTCAAAATAACACACTAATTATAAATACATTAAAGAAATTTTTGGAACTGATCTGTGATTTGCATAATATAGATAAATAGTTTATAATAATTTATATGCTAAGAGAGAGAGAGGGATGAAAGTGGGGAAAATAAAAAGGTCAATAGCTATTGTTCTATTTCTAACGTTTTTAGTAGGTCTTACGGGATGTGATTTAATTGCAAAAACTCCAGAGGGTATAAAAAATACTGTTGTAGCTAAAGTAGGTAACGAAAAAATTACGAGAGGTGATTTTGATAAAAGGTTGTCTCTTGAAAAAACAAGATATGAATCATATTATGGTGAGGGATTCTTTGATAAGAAGGAGAATGCAGAATATTTAAAGGAAATAAAAGAAAAGCTTCTGGATCAGATGGTTGAAGAAAAAGTTTATCTTCAAAAAGCAAAGGAATTAAACGTAGTTCCTGATGAAAAATCTTTAAATGATGAAGTTCAAAAGCAAATAGATGAGGCTATTAAAGCCTATGGAGATGAGAAAAAATTTAATGATCAGTTATCAAAGTTAAAGATTACAATAGATGATTATAAGGAACTTGTAAAGAATAGTATAATCTTTGAAAAACTTTATGACAATCAAACAAAAGATATAAAAGCTACAGATGAAGAAATTAATAACTATTATCATGAAAATGCTTATGATTATACAGAAAAGCCAAATGTTATGAATGTTTCACATATACTTGTAAATACTGAGGAAGAGGCAAAAAAAGTTAAAGAAGAGATAGATAAAGGATTAAAGTTTGAAGATGCTGCAAAAAAATATAGTACTGATCCTGGTTCAAAGGATAAAGGCGGAGAGCTAGGAGATATTTATTACAATGATAAAAATTATGATAATAATTTCATGCTTGCAGCAATAGCACTCCCCGTAGGAAAGATTAGCTCCCCAGTAAAAAGCCAGTTTGGATATCACATTATTAAGGTAAATAAAAAGACTGAATATCCAATGGTTCCACTTGAGAAAGTTAAAAGTGAGATAAGCAATATACTTATTGAACAGAAAAAATCTGACAAATTCCAAAAACTTGTACAAGAATGGGAAAAGAAAATTAGCATTAAAAAATATACAGATAGATTATAAGACTGCCGTGAGCAGTCTTTTTTTATGTAAAATATAATAATCAAAAATAAATTTTAACATAATCAGCAACATAAGTTGCCCACTTTGTAAAGTTGGGGTAGTTCACAGTTTATGCAATCAATGTATAATAAAGATAGAGATATATTAAATATATAATTTATTTCATTCTGCAAAAAATAAAGATAATATTAAGTTTATTTATAGCATTTTAAATAAATTTTAGGAGGGTTTTTAGTGAAAAAAGAAAAAAAATTAGGCTTATTTCTACTTACAGGACTTGCTATAGGTTCTATGATAGGTGCTGGAATATTTGATAGTCCTACAGGTTTGATTAAAAGTGCAAACCCTCAGACAACAGTTATTGCATGGCTTTTAGGAGGTTTTGGCGTTTTAATGCTTGCTTTAGTTTTTCAGATGCTTGCTAATAAGAAGCCAGAGCTTAAAGGTGGTATTTATTCTTACGCAAGAGAAGGATTTGGAGATCTTGTTGGTTTTAGCTCTGCTTGGGGATATTGGTTTAGTGCAGTAATAGGTAATGTTGCATTCATATTCTTACTATTTAAAACAATTAACAGTTTCTTTCCTGAAGGGCAGGGGCTTAAGCCTGTTGTTTCATTTATACTTGGTTCTGTGTTACTATTTTTATATCATTATGTCATTAGCCGTGGAATAAAAGATGCCAGTGTTATAAATGCATTCTTTACAATTGCAAAAATTATTCCCCTTATACTTGTTATTTTGTTTGGGATATTTGTTTGGAAGTGGGATATATTTAATGTTCCATATTGGGAAAATATCCTTGCTGCAACTAAAGAAAGTACGAATCTTTACAATCAAATAAATGGTGCTATGAGTACAATACTTTGGTGTTTTATAGGTATTGAGGCTGCTGTTGTTATGTCAACAAGGGCGACGGATCAAAAAACTGTTGGGAAAGCTACTATACTTGGATTTTTTATAACACTTATAATATATATGCTTATATCAATTGTTGCAATGGGAGTTGTTACACCAGATAGGCTTGCAAATGCAGGTACACCTCTTGCTGATGTTTTAGCAGCTACAGCTCTTGGAAATGTTGGGGGGATAATTGTAAGGCTTGGAGTTATTGTTTCTGTATTAGGAGCACTTATCAGTTGGATACTTTTAACTGCGGAACTTCCTTTTGTTGCAGCAAAGGATAACGTAATGCCTAAATGGTTTGAGAAAGAAAATGCAGCTGGCGTACCAATTAATTCGTTGAGGCTTACAAATTTAGTTACTTTTATTTTTATATTTGGACTTTTATCTGAAAGGCTTCAAAGTGCCTATGATATAGCTTATACCTTAGCAACTACAGTTTACCTTTTACCATATTTACTATCATCACTATATGCTATTAAAATATGTTTAAATGAAAAAGCTAAAGCCTGGGAAACCATTGTTTCAATATTAGCAATAATATATTCTATTTATGTGATATATACAGTTGGATTAATGTATTTTGGCTTAGCGATTATAATCTATACTATAGGATTGTTTGTTTATTTTATTGCTAAAAGAGAAAAAGATGAAAAATTCAATACATCTGAGAAAATTGCAATATTACTGTTAATTTTAGTGTCTATTATAATGATTGTTTTAATTATATTAGGCAAGGTAAGCTTATAAAAGCAATTTTATATAAAACATTTGGATAAATAATCATAAAACATGAATAAATACTTGATTAAAATAATATATTAAGTTATAATAATATTATAAAATGAATAAAAATACACAGGAGATGCATGGTATGAATAGTGAAATGAAAGGAGCAGATACTGTGGAAGAAAAGGATGCTACGAACGTTAATATAGATATGAGAAGCATAGAAAGAAGCCCCTATAGATATAGTACACAAAAATGTATGGGCTGTGGATATATGTTAAGGCCCTCTTCTTGTGGAGTTTGTTTAACATGTCATTTTAGCTATCTTAAAAAACAAGATAAATAATGGAACATGAAAAATACTTAGGATGTATTTCCCTAAGTATTTTTTTATACTAAAATTTGAGAAATTTTGTTGTAATTTGGGTATAATTTTCTGTAATTTGAAGAAATTAATAGTAAGGTAAATTATAATGAAAATATTAAGGAGGTAAAGTAATGAAAGCAACTGGTATAGTAAGAAGAATCGATGACTTAGGAAGAGTCGTTATACCTAAAGAGATAAGAAGAACTTTAAGAATTAGAGAAGGAGATCCTCTTGAAATTTTCACTGATCGTGAAGGAGGAATAATTTTAAAGAAATATTCGCCTATAGGTGAATTAAGCGATTTTGCAAAGGAATATGCTGAAGCACTTCAACAATCTGTTGGTCATTCTATACTTATTTGTGATAGAGATTCAATTATAGCAGTTGCAGGTGCTGCCAAAAAGGAATATATGGAAAAAAGGATTAGTGACGATGTTGAAAAAATACTTAATGAAAGAAAAACAGTGATGCATAATGCAAAAGATGGAGGGAAAGGATTTGCAATAACTGCTGATGAAGAAGATGGTACGGCTTATTCAGCCCAGGTTATATCACCAATAATAGCTGAGGGCGATGCAATTGGAGCAGTAATTATAATGTCAAAGGATGAAAATATTGTAATGGGAGATCAGGAGAAAAAGCTTTCAGAAACAGCAGCTGTATTTTTAGGTAAACAAATGGAGTAATTTTATTAATAGCAGCCATAGGCTGCTTTTGTTTTGCATATAATCCTCCTAATTCTAATATTTTATTATAAGAATATAAATAGCTAGTAGGAGGATAAAGATGCAGAAAAAAAACATAGTAAGAGGTACATTGATACTTGGAATTGCAGGAATAGTTGCTAAATTCTTAGGATTTTTTTTTAGAATACCACTTATATATATGATAGGTGAAGAAGGTATAGGATTATATCAGCTTACATATCCTTTATATACCTTTTTGCTTGGATTATCTTCAGGAATACCTATTGCAATTTCAAAGATGATATCAGAGAGAATGGCATTAAATAAAACAAAAGAAGCATTTAATGTGTTTAAAGTAGCTCTACTTATAATGGGGCTATTTGGAGGATTATCAAGCATATTTTTAATATTATTTTCTAATACTATTATATATTCTTTAAGATGGAGCAGAGATGTTTATTATTCTCTACTTGGAATATCTTTAGCTCCTTTTTTTACCTGTATATTATCTGCTTATAGAGGTTATTTTCAAGGTATTCAAAACATGGTTCCTCCAGCAATATCTCAAATAATAGAACAAATTATAAGGGTATTAGTAGGTGTTGGTCTTGCATATTTATTGCTACCCTTTGGAATACCAACTGCTGCTGGAGGGGCTTCTTTTGGAGCAGTTGCAGGCTCTATAGCAGGGCTTTTATGGGTTATGTTTTGCTATTGCAAAAGTAAATTAAGATTTTCGGAAAGACAAATGTCTTCATCAAAGATAATATTAGCTATGCAGATATTTAGAATTGCAATACCTATATCTATAGGCCAGGCAATAGGTGCTGTAATGTCATTGATTGATTCTATGATGGTTATAGGGCTTTTAAAAATAGCAGGCTTTAATGAACAGTATGCAACTATACTTTATGGACAGCTTACTGGTAAAGCGTTTGTCCTTATAAATGTTCCACTGACCCTTTCAATTGCCTTATCTCAAAGTACAGTACCTGCAATATCTGAGAGCTTTGCAATAGGAGATAGGATAAAGATAAAAAGAGATGTTAAAATGGCATATAAACTTGCTATGATATTAGCATTACCTTGTTGTGCAGGACTTTATACTCTTGCTGAACCCATACTTTTTTTAGTCTTTCAGGGCTATAGTGATGGATGGAATCTTATGCAAATACTTTCAATTGCAGCGTTTTTTATAATAATAGCTCAAACATCTACAAGTATACTTAATGGTATAGGTAAAACATTAATGCCTGTATGTGTTATGATAATAGGGAGTGTTATTAAAATTGCAATTAATTTAATATTTATTCCGATTCCGTTTTTAAATATAAAAGCTGCAGCTTATGGAACCCTTATAACATATTTTATTGTGGCTTTAATAGATTTTATACTTGTGGTAAAATATACAAAGGTAAATTTTGATTTTAAAGAAATATTTATTAAACCATTAACATGTACAATTGTTATGATCTTTATGGTTATGTTAAGCTATATTATAATCTATAATTTTACCTTAAAAAGAAATTTAACAACTGTAATTTCAATATTATGTGGAATAGCTATCTATTTTGTAATGCTATTTATAACAAGAACTTTAACTTTAACTGAAATAAAGAGAATTATATAACAAAGGAGATGTACAAATGATAAAAATAGTAGGATTAGGGCCGGGTTCATGGGAAGATTTAACTTTAAGATGTATAAATGTCTTAAAATATGCTAATAATCTATACTTGAGAACAGATAAACATCCTTGTGTTGATTATATTAAAAAGCTTGGGATAAAATTTAAAACATTTGATAGTTTATATGAACAAAGTGAAAGTTTTGATGAAGTGTATGAAGAAATAGCAAGACAGATAGTTGCTTTAAATGATGTAACTTATGCTGTACCAGGACATCCTCTTGTTGCTGAGAAATCCGTACAATTAATTCTTGATTATGCAAAACTAAAAGGAATAGAAGTTGAGGTTATACCTGCACTGAGCTTTGTTGATGTAATAATAAATGCTCTTAAGGTTGATCCAGTAGAAGGATTAAAAATAATAGATGGACTCCAGCTTGATAAACAAAAGCCAGATATAAATGTAGGAAATATAATTACGCAGGTTTATTCAAAAATGGTTGCATCAGATGTAAAATTAAAGCTTATGGAATACTATGATGATGAGCAGCCGATATATGTTATAAAAGCTGCTGGAGTTAAGGAACTTGAAAAAATACAAAGGATACCTTTATATGAGGTTGATAGAGTTGATTGGATTGATTATCTTACAAGCCTTTATATTCCTCCAGTAAATAAACCTAAAAAATATAATTTGGATGCTCTTGTTGAAGTGATGAAAAAGTTAAGAAGTGAAAATGGATGCCCATGGGATAGGGAGCAAACTCATGAAAGTCTTAAAAGATATCTTATTGAAGAGGCTTATGAGGTAATCGATGCAATAGATAAAAATGATATGGAGTCACTTTGCGAAGAACTTGGAGATATAATGTTGCAAGTTGTATTCCATAGCCAAATAGCAGAAGAATATGGAGAATTTGATATAAAGGATGTGATACATGGGATAACCGATAAAATGATAAAAAGACATACTCATGTTTTTGGAGAAGATATTTGTGAGACATCTGAAGACGTTCTTTTTAATTGGGAGAAGATAAAGCAAAAGGAAAAAAACATAGAATCTTATACTGACAGTTTAAGAGCAATACCTAAAGTACTACCTGCACTTTTAAGAAGCTATAAGGTACAGGAAAAGGCTTCAAAAGTAGGTTTTGACTGGGACAAAGTAGATGAAGCAATGGATAAAGTAAAAGAGGAGCTTGAAGAATTATTAAAAGTATATAAATCACAAAATAATGAAAATATAATAGAAGAAATTGGTGATTTGTTGTTTGCAGTTGTAAATGTTGCAAGATTTTTAGATATAAATCCTGAATTTGCCTTGACAAAAACGATAGAAAAGTTTATAACAAGATTTGAGCATATTGAAAAATCAGCTGAAGAAAATGGTAAGAAATTGGAACAAATGACATTAAATGAAATGGATAAGCTGTGGAATGATGCTAAAATTAAAAAAAAGTAATGCAAAAAGAAGGATTTTTTAAACTTATGAAGAATTAAGTACTGTAATCTATTTAATAGATTAACTAAGGAGGGTATTAAAGTGAACAAAGCAGATCTTATTACTTCAATAGCAGAAAAAAGTGGATTAACAAAAAAGGATGCTGAAAAAGCGCTTAAAGCATTTATGGAAAGCGTTGAAGAAGCATTAGAGAAAAACGACAAGGTTCAACTTGTTGGTTTTGGGACATTTGAAGTTAGAGAGAGAGGAGAAAGAAAGGGAAGAAACCCAAAGACTTTAGAAGAAATAACAATTCCTGCATCAAAAGTTCCAGTATTTAAAGCAGGTAAAGAATTAAAGGATAAAGTAAACAAGTAAAAAATCAGGTCTTGTACCTGGTTTTTTCAATTTAGAGGGAGATAATATGAGATTAGATAAGTTTTTAAAAACTTCAAGGATAATAAAAAGAAGAACTGTTGCAAAAGAAGTTTGTGATACAGGTAAAGTTTTTGTAAACGGTAAGGTTGCAAAGCCAGGAACTGATGTTAAAATTGGGGATATAATTGAAATTCAATATGCCTTTGGAACAGTAAAGGCAAGAGTAAAAGATATTTCAGAGCATGTTTTAAAGCATGATGCTTCACAGTTATATGAAATAATAAGTGGAAAAGAAATTGAATAGTCAAGCAAAGCTTGACTATTTTTTATGCACAACCTGTGGATAAGTCTGTGGATATTTTGTGAGGAGTGTGTGAGTTTGTGTTAGTAATTAAAAATAAAAGTAATAAATTTTTAAGCTTTGGCATATTATTATACGGGATTGGAGGGATTATATGGAAAATAAAGCTATTAAATCTCAACAAAATCATATAGTTCATATAGAAAATAGGCAAAAGGTTGATATTACTGGAGTTATTAATGTAGCTACATTTAATGAGGAAAATATAGTGTTATTTACTCAAATGGGAGGTCTTAATATAAAGGGTAAAAACCTTAAAGTGAATAAACTAAATGTGGATACAGGGGATATGTGTATAGAAGGGGAATTCCTATCAATGACTTATACAGCAAAGGAGGTAGGAAATAAAGAAAGTATCTTTAAAAAGTTATTTAAGTGATTTTATTAAAAATTGTGGAGGAGTATTCATGATACTTCCAATTAATACTCAAATATATTATTTTTTATCTACTACAGTTGCTGGTGTAATTATAGGAATAATGTTTGATATATATAGGATAATAAGAGGATTTAACAATCCCAATAGATTAATTACTGCATTTTCAGATCTTTTGTTTTGGATTTTTGCTGCTATAGTATTATTTATATTTTTTTTTATTACAAATAATGGAGAGCTTAGATATTACACATTTGTAGGAATTATTATAGGATTATTCTTGTATTTTGAACTAATTAGTAAGTTTATATTAAAAACTTTAAGAGTTATATTATATTATACAATGAAATTTTTTAGAACAATAATTATTTTAATATTTTATCCGATAAGATTATTTAGTTATGGATTTAAAGTTATGATATATGAAATTAATATAGGCATAACTAAGTTTTTCAACAACAAAAGAAAAATTAGGAAGGAAAATTAATTACAATAGAGAATATTATATAAAAAATGATTGTGTTAAGTAAATATGAAAAAATAGCGTAGCTACACGTATAATTACACAAAATTACACAGTTTTTTTATGTAATCTAAATTAATAAAATTTGATAATACTGGATTTATCAAAAAAAGGCATGCCGAAGGCACCTACTTAAAACTTAAAATGTAGGTGTGTTAAGAATATATGGTTTATTTGAGAATTAAGCAGACAGAAGCCAGTTATTAATATTTTTTTCATCAACTAAAATACCAGCAACTTGTGCAGGAGTTAGATTGTTTAAAGAATAGTGAGGTCTTAAAAAATTATAATGGAAAATAAACATTGCTATTAGAGTGTTTGCACTTTCAAATGATTTAAAACCTCTTTTACGTTTATACCAGTCTTTAAATGTATCATTAAAAGCTTCTAGCAAGTTGTTGGATATATCATCTTTAAATGATTGAACTTTTATGTGTTTTGAAGAATTAAAAATAGTTTTAGTAGCAAGATTATATGAGCCTAATCTATCTGTCACAATAGCTGATGGACATCCAAACTTACTTGCAGATTTAAACAAGGAAAAAGCTTGAGAAGCATCTCTTGAAGGAGATAAATTAAAACCAAGAACCATTCTGGTTTCTGAATCTATAATTAACTAAAGATAATGTTTTTTACCATTAATAAAAACGACAGTTTCGTCGGCATGCCATTCATCAGATGCACTTAAATCAAGATTTTCAGTAAGTCTATTAGCTATACTTAGAAAAATTGGAGCAAATTTTTTGCACCAAGATGCAATAGTTACATGAGAAACTTTGACATTGTAGGTTAGTTTAAAAAATTGAGATATTCTTCTTGTTGAAGAACCATTTAGATAATAGAGGTTAAGTGCAGTAAGAATTAAAAATAATGGAAATCTCATTCTTTTAAAATCTGTCTTTCCTTTAATTAATTCACAAGATGCAGAGGGTATATTAATAGGTTTTGCAACATAAATAGAATGACCACATTTTTTAGAGTTGCAAGTATAATGGGAATAGTACTCATAATCATGGTGCAAATAAGTACCACTACCACAAACAGGACAACGAGGATACCCTCTCAATACACGATTTTTCTTACCCTTATAATCTTCAAGAGTAAACTGACGTCTACAGTCTTTACATTGATATTTTTGATTACCTGCTTTGTCTTTCCCAAAGCGATAAAGATTAGAACTATGGCATCTTGGACATGAAATTTTATTCAATGACTTGCACATAATTTCATCTCTCCTTCGGAGGTATTTTGTTTTTGGCTATATATAAGATAACTCAAAGGAGAGATGAAATTCAAATATCATATAACTTAACAAAACTTAAAAAATGCAAAGGAGAATTGATATGAAAAGAAGAGAGCTGGTTATAATAATATGTATTTTAGTTTTCTTTGGAGCCATATTTATAAAACAGCAAATTATTATAAATAGACTTAATAGGGAATATAAACAATTTGATGACCAGCTTTCAAAGATTAAAATGCAGAATGAACAATTAAGCGAACAGTTTAATATAATGAAAAGAGAAGATTATATTGAGAAACTGGCAAGGGATAAACTTGGACTTGTTAAACCTGGAGAAATTTTATTTATAGATAGAAATAAGAAAAAGTAAGAATTTAATAATATTAATATTAATATACTTTATATTTGCATAGCTTTAAGGCATAGAAGCTGTAGATGAATCCAATCTTTGATATTACATAGTAAATAAGAAATATGATCTTTAACTGTTTTATTTGATGAAATGTATTAATTTAAATAAAGTATAATAGAGTTAATTAACTATAAAAACTTTTTATTGAGATTTGAGGCAAAATCTCTGTAATTTAATAATAGAAATTGACTGATGTTATAAATTTATGTATAATGTTAATATTAAAAAACTATTAAGGAGGAATTTTTTTAATATGACCCTGCAAATAGGAAGCGTTTTAGAGGGCACGGTAATTAATATTACAAATTTTGGTGCCTTTATAGATTTGTCTGGAAAAACAGGATTGGTTCATATCTCGGAAATATCTGATACCTATGTGAAAGACATACGACAACATCTTAAAGAGAAGGACAAGGTTAAGGTAAAAGTAATTGGAATTGATGATGATGGTAAAATAAGCCTTTCAATAAGGCAGGTAAATCTGCAGAAGAAGTCTAATAGGCCAATTGAGATAGATTGGGAGTATGAAAAGAAAAAGACATCTGCGCTGTCCTTTGAAGAAAGGTTAGCTAAGTTTTTAAAGGATAGCGAAGAGAAGTTTCAAGACATAAAGAAGAATCAGGAATCAAAACGTAGTGGTGGATATTCAAGAAGATAAAAAGACGCTTAGATTAAGATATATATAAGCAGGGGGAGGGGAGAAAAGTATATACTCTAAAATTTAAAATAAAGCCTCCTCCTGATTTTTATAAATAATGCATGTAAAAAATTAACTAAAAAAATATGATTCATTGTATAATTAAATGCAACAGGTAAAAAATATTTAAACCATAGTGAAAATCATGTATGATATAGGTGACAAATCCAAACATACAGGAGGTTTTCACTATGGTTCATAAAAATAATTATAACACACCTATACGTTCTTTTAAACATCTGAAATCTTATGAACGTGGAGAAATTTTTGCCTTGCTTAAAGAAGGTAAAAGTATTCGTTATATTGCTAAAAAATTAGGACGAAGTCCAAGTACTATAAGCCGTGAAATTAAACGTGGTACTGTATCACAATTAAAAAGTGATTTATCTTATTATTCAAGTTATTTCCCTGAAACTGGGCAAGCTGTCTATAAAAATCACCGCTCAAATTGCGGAGCAAAAATTAAATTGGCTAAAGTAGAAACCTTTATAAAATTTGCAGAAGAAAAAATCCGTAAAAATAATTGGTCTGTTGATACTGTCGTTGGTTATTGCAAAACTGATCCTTCTTGGAAAGATGAGTTCATTGTTTCAACTAAGACCTTATATAACTATATTGATAGAGGATTTTTATCTATACGTAATATAGATTTACCTTTAAAAACACATTTAAAACCTAAAAAGAAAAGAATTAGGGAGAACAAACGCCTTTTAGGTAAAAGTATTGATTTAAGGCCTGAACAAATTAATTCTCGTCAAGAATTTGGACATTGGGAAATAGATACTGTTATAGGTAAAAAATCAGGCGATAAAGCTCTTTTAACTTTAACAGAACGTAAATCCCGTTATGAAATAATAATGCTTTTAGATAATAAAGATGCTAAGTCTGTTGATGATTCTATAAAGAGACTTATGGAAGTATATAAGGATAATTTTAAAAAGATTTTCAAGAGTATTACGGCAGATAATGGAGTTGAATTTAGTAATTTACAATTCATTCTTAAAAAATATGATGTTGAGGTATATTATACCCATCCCTTTTCTTCTTTTGAAAGAGGAACTAACGAACGACATAATGGTCTTATACGTCGTTTTATCCCTAAGGGAAAGAGTATAAAGGATATATCTATTGATACCATTAAAAGAATTCAAAATTGGATGAATACACTCCCACGAAAATTACTAAATTACAAAACTCCTGAAAAATTTTTTTACGAGGAATTATTAAAAATAGCCTAAATCATATTATGAATATTGTAGATGCCACTTGTGGTATGTCAAGGGTAAAGCTACGCCTGCTACGCAGCCCTTGACATACCCCTGCGTGACATATAGATTGATAATTAAGATGGATTTAAGGCTATTTTGACTATTTTTAGTCCTTATACTACATGATTTTTCACAGAGTGTTGCATTTATTATTGCAATTTAAGAACTAAAAAAATATTTAAAATTATGTTGACTTATAACTAAAATAGTTATATAATTTATATTGTCGCAAGGCGATAAGCCGGAGTGGCGGAACAGGCAGACGCACAGGACTTAAAATCCTGCGATCCCTAAAGGATCGTACCGGTTCGACCCCGGTCTCCGGCACCAATTCAATATCGCGGGGTGGAGCAGTTGGTAGCTCGTCGGGCTCATAACCCGAAGGTCGAAGGTTCAAGTCCTTCCCCCGCAACCAAATGGCGGCGTAGCTCAGTTGGCCAGAGCATTCGGTTCATACCCGAAGTGTCAGCGGTTCGAATCCGTTCGCCGCCACCATATACATACAGCACCTTGAGGTGTTTTTTTATGCTTATAACTATGAAGTTATTTATCATATAAAATAGCTTCATAGTTTTTTTAATACCTTTTTCTTCTTTTTTTACTCCTGTACTATGTGCTTTTTAATAGTATATAAAAAGATTTAAGTCGAAGAACATTTTTTGTAATAAAATTATATTAATAAATGTCATAACTTTTTTAAAGATAATGTATTCATAATGACAAACAATTTAGAATATATTTGATATAATAACCTCACATCTAAAATGTGAGGTGGTTATATGATGTACAAAGGAGCTGCTTTATCATATAAAAGATTTGATAGGGAATATAATGTTAATCAGAAGGAGAAACTGAATCTATATGCATATCAATACTTATTACTATATGTAGCTATGTTTTTTATATCAAGGGTTTTTCTGCTTAAGACGTTAATGCCCTTTGGTATAGCTTTTTTTTCAGCTATTTTTACGGTTCTTGATAAAAAAAGTACTCTTCTTTTAGGGATTATATCCATCTTGGGCTATCTTAGCACTTCCCAGGAGTATTTATCTTATAGCCATGTAATAACTCTTTTATGTTTAATGGTTTTAATGTTTTTTATAAAGGATAGCAAAAATAAAATATTAAAAATTTCTATTTTGGCTTCTTTGTTTAATATGATAAGCAGCATGTTCTTTCATATAAAGTATATAACAAAAGGATTTTTGGCTTATGATCTTTTTTTAGCATTACTTGAATCATTAATGATTTTGACATCATGCTATATATTTGCTTATGGTATGCCTGCATTCTTAAACAGTAAAAAAAGGAAGGTATTTTCAAAAGAAGAATTGATATGCTTTGCACTTTTATTTTCTGGTATAGTTTCAGGTATATGGGATATTAAATATTTTAATATGTCTTTAAAAAATATTATAGGATTTTTTCTAGTACTTTTTGCGGGTTATGTTAAAGGGGCAGAAACAGGTGCTACTATTGGTGCTGCCATTGGATTTATGATAAGTATATCTGACGCAAAAATGCCTATATTTGTTGGCATATATGCTATTTGTGGTTTGATTTCTGGAGTATTTAGGGAAGTTGGAAAAATAGTTACATGTATAGCTTTTGTTGCTTCTTCCATACTTTTTTATTTATATACAATAAACTTTATAGATATAGATATTGTATTCCTTGATACATTAATACCTTGTGCAGTTTTTATGCTAATTCCTAAAAGGGTTTATGATAGGGTCTCAGATATGTTTGATAGGGAAAAAAGAATGATAGAATTACAAAAGTCTTATATAGAAAGGATAAAGGATGTTACAGGATTAAAACTTAAGGATATATTTAATACTGTATCAGCACTTTCTAAGATACTTGAAGAAAATGTAAATAATGAGCTTTCAAAGAAATCAGAGATAAATGAATTAGTTGAAAAGCTTGCCTATAAGGTTTGTACAAATTGTGTTAGAAAAAACCTATGCTGGGATAAAGAACTTTATTATACATATAATTCTTATAATGAATTGCTGAGATATATTGAGAAAAAAGGCACAGTGGGGCCTGATGATTTACCCGTTGAGCTTAAGAAAAAATGCCAAAAACCTACTGAACTTTCAAGAGAAGCAAATCATTTACTTGAGATATTAAGAATAAATAATAGATGGAGAAATAAAATTATAAATTCAAGGAAAATTGTTGCAGAACAAACAAAGGGTGTTTCTGAGCTTGTAAGGACGATGATGGAAGAAGTAGCAACATCAGTAGAATTTAAGAATGATATAGAAGAGGAAATTGCAGTTGCACTTGACAGGAAAGGGCTGGAATTTGATGATGTGCTTGCAATAAAAAATAGTAGGGGAAAGTTTGAAGTTACAATCTATAGGAAACCCTGTTCAGGCAAACAACTATGCAGTAAGGAGTATGGGAAAATAATATCTAAAACCCTTGGAGTTAACATGGAAAAAGAATCAACTAATTGTTCTATAAATAAAAAAGGCTCAATGTGTCAGTTTAGGTTTGTAGAAGCTGTAAACTACAGTGTTGTAACAGCAGTATCTAAACTTTCTAAGGAAAAAATATCAGGGGATAGCTATACCTTTGGGAATATAGGCAAAGGTAGATATATGGTTGCATTAAGTGATGGTATGGGAAGTGGAGCTATTGCATCAAATGAGAGTAAAACTACAATTACACTACTGGAAGAATTTATAGAAGCAGGTTTTGAAAGAAATACAGCAATTAAAGCAATAAATTCGGTACTTGTTTTAAGATCTTGTGATGAATGCTTTGCTACCATTGATATGAGTTTAATAGATCTTTATAGTGGAATTGGAGAATTTATAAAAATAGGTTCTGCACCAACATTTATAAAATCTGGATTGAATATTGATATAGTAAAAAGCATGAGTATTCCAATAGGTATACTTGATGATATAGATATTGAAAGTCAAATTATCCAGCTAAAAAATGGAGATATGATTATAACAGTTTCAGACGGGGTTATTGACAGCAGCTCCAAAAAAGAAAAATGGCTAATGGATATTATTATAAAATGCGATAGTGGCAATCCAAAGGATGTTGCAGATTACATATTACATAAGGCAAAGGAAAACTATGGAAATGAAATAGGTGATGATATGACAGTTATAGTAACAAAGATATGGAAAAATATTTAAAGCTGGATTTTCCAGCTTTTTTTTTGCAGTTTAATTTGTTATATTGGTATATATATATGAGTAAAGGATAAAATTAAAAGTGGTGTTAAAATGAGAGAAAAAGTAATAAGTACAATAGAAAAATATGGAATGATATCAAAGGGAGACAGAATAATTATAGGGCTTTCAGGAGGACCGGATTCTACTGCTCTTATACATGTTTTAAATAGTTTAAAAGAATTATATGATATAAAGTTGTATTCGGCACATATAAATCACATGATAAGAGGTGAAGAGGCTAAAAGAGATGAGGAATACGCAAGGATTTTATCACAATCTCTATCGGTACCTTTTTATTTAAAACGTTTTGATGTATTGAATTATGCTAAAGATATGAAAATGTCATTGGAGGAAGCAGGAAGATTCATAAGATACAGCTTTTTTAATGAGATAGCCCAAAGAGTAGGTGCTAATAAAATTGCTCTTGCTCATAATATGAATGATCAAGCAGAAACTGTAATAATGAGGTTCTTAAGAGGTTCTGGTATAAGTGGATTAGGGGGAATAAAGCCTGTAAGGGATGGAAAATATATAAGACCTCTTATTGAATGCAATCGTGATGAGATAGAGGAATATTGTAAAACTAATAATTTAAATCCTGTGATTGATAGTACAAACAAAAAAAATATATACGTTAGAAATAGAATAAGACTTGAGGTTATTCCTTATCTGAAAAACCACTTTAATTCAAATATAATTGAGAACTTATATAGAATGGCTGAAATTATAAGGGATGAGGATGATTTCATACAAAAAGAAGTTTTGAAGCATATTGAAGAAATAAAGTTAAGAGATGGTTTTAATATTAAAAAGTTTAATGAGCTACATACGGCACTAAAAAGAAGAATAATAAGAAGCATTTTACAACAGGTTAAGGGAAACCTCAATGGAATAGAAGGTAAGCATATAGAAGAGTGCATTGAAATAATAAAAAATGATGATACCGGCAAGAGTATATCACTTCCTGATAATATTGAGTGCCTTTTAGAGTATGATATATTTAAAATAAGAAAAAGAAATGAGATAAAATCTTATGAATACGAGCTTAAAATTCCAGGTAAAATTATATTATATGAAGAAGGATTAGAGATATCTACAAATGTTATCGAAAGAGAGAATGAAATTTATAAAGATACTATGTTCATAAAATATTTTGACTATGATAAAATAAAAAGTGGGTTAAAGGTAAGGACACGAAAAGATGGAGATTTTATGTATCCTAAAGGTATGAATGGTAGAAAAAAGATAAAGGACATATTTATAGATAAAAAGATTCCAAGGGATATGAGAAATAGATTTCCCCTAATAGCCTTAGGAAATGAGATACTATGGATACCTAAAATAAGGGATACGCGGAATTATAAAATAGATAAGAACACATTGCGTATTCTTGAAATAAAGATTATAAGGAGTGATTTTAATGAATAATGCAATAAAAGAAATAATATTAACAGAAGAAAAAATTAAAAAAAGGGTAAAGGAATTAGCTGATGATATTATTAAGGACTTTCCTGATGGGGATTTAATATTAATTGGAGTTTTAAAGGGATCCGTAATATTTATATCCGATTTAATGAGGAGCATGAATGTAAATGTAACTATGGATTTTATGGCTGTATCAAGTTATGGTATGTCCTCTAAAACATCTGGTATTGTTAGAATACTTAAAGATCTCGATTTTGATATTGAAAATAAAGATGTTATAATTGTTGAGGATATAATAGATACTGGTACGACATTAAAATATCTTTATGAATATTTAAAATCAAGAAATCCAAGGGCTCTTAAGATATGTTGTTTACTTGATAAGCCAGAAAAAAGGAATGTCGATATTAAGGCTGATTATATAGGATTTGAAATACCTGATGCTTTTGTTGTTGGATATGGACTTGATTATGCAGAAATGTTTAGAAATCTCCCGTATATAGGGATACTTAAAGAGGAAGTTTACAAAAAGTATTAAATAAGTTAATTGTTTATACATAGATTATATGATAAAATCTATAAGTGATGACCTAAATCTGAAAGGGGGGCTATAATGAAAAAATCATTTTTTAAAAGTGCCAGTGCATGGATATTGATTATATTTGCCTTTTTTGTAGCCCTAGCGTTATATGGGAATGGTCCAACAAAAAAGGCTAAAATAAATTATACAAAACTAATAACAGAAATTGAAAACAACAACATAAAAAATATAGTTGTAGATTCTGAGAGCAGTGATGCAAGTGGCGAATTTAAAGATGGTACGTCATTTACTGCTAATTTAGGTTCTATTGATGCTTTTCAAAGTTATATAAATGACTTTAATAGAACTCATTCAGAAAAAGTTCAAGTGGAATTCATACCTCCAACGAGATTTCCAGTGTGGGTATCTGCAATACCAAATATTTTAATGCTAATAATGCTTGGAGTTATTTGGTTTATATTCCTCCAGCAATCTCAAGGAGCTGGTGGAGGTAAAGGGGTTATGAATTTTGGAAAGAGCCGTGCAAGACTGGTTACTAACGATAAAAAAAGGGTTACATTTAATGATGTAGCTGGTGCTGATGAAGAAAAGGCAGAGCTTCAAGAAGTTGTTGACTTTTTAAAACAACCAAGAAAATATATAGAGCTTGGTGCAAGGATTCCTAAAGGTATACTTCTTGTTGGACCGCCAGGTACAGGAAAAACTCTCCTTGCAAAAGCTGTAGCAGGGGAAGCTGGAGTACCTTTCTTTAGTATAAGTGGTTCAGACTTTGTTGAGATGTTTGTTGGAGTAGGAGCTTCAAGAGTTAGGGATCTTTTCGATAACGCTAAGAAAAATTCACCATGTATAGTATTTATTGATGAAATAGATGCTGTAGGAAGACATAGAGGTGCAGGACTTGGTGGTGGGCATGATGAAAGAGAGCAGACGCTTAATCAGCTCCTTGTTGAAATGGACGGATTTGGTACTAATGAAGGTATTATAGTAATAGCAGCTACAAACAGACCTGATATACTTGATCCTGCTCTTTTAAGACCAGGAAGATTTGATAGGCAAATAGTTGTAAATACTCCGGATGTTAAAGGAAGAGAAGAGATATTAAAAGTCCATTCTAAGAATAAGCCATTAGATGAAAATGTAAAATTAGATGTTCTTGCTAAGAGAACTCCAGGATTTACAGGGGCAGATCTTGAAAACCTTATGAATGAGGCAGCTCTTCTAACAGTAAGAAGAGGTAAGAAATTAATAGGAATGGATGAGCTTGAAGAAGCTATAACAAGAGTTATTGCAGGTACAGAAAAGAGAAGCAGAGTTATGAGTGAAAGAGAAAAAAGGCTTACAGCATATCATGAAGCAGGTCATGCAGTTGTAATGAAGCTTCTTCCAAATGCTGATCCTGTTCATCAAATAAGCATAATACCGAGGGGAAGAGCAGGAGGATATACTCTATCGCTTCCGCAGGAGGATAAGTATTATGCATCAAGAACTGAACTTGAAGAACAAATCGTTGGACTCTTAGGTGGAAGAGTAGCTGAAAAGCTTGTTTTAAACGATATTAGTACTGGTGCTAAGAATGATATAGAAAGAGCTACAACTATAGCAAGAAAGATGGTTACAGAATATGGAATGAGCGAGACATTAGGGCCTATAGAATTTGGAACAGGACATGATGAAGTATTCCTTGGAAGAGATTTTAGTAAGACAAGAAATTATAGTGAAGAAATAGCAGCATTAATAGATAAAGAAATAAAGAGGATAATAGAAAATGCATATAATAGAGCCGAAAATCTATTAAAGGGAAATATTAATAGACTTCACAAAGTTGCAGAAGCTCTTCTTGAAAAGGAAAAGCTTGAAGCAGAGGAATTTGAAGCTATATTTAATCAAGCATAAGTAGAGAGCGGAGAAAATCCGCTCTTAAAAAATATAATAGGGGGAACTAAATTGAACGAATTTGAAGTAATGGAAAAAATAAAAGTTGGGCTTAATTCATCTATTGAAACAGATGTAAAAAGCGAACATTCTGCAAGTAAATATGGTAGTGGCATGGTTGATGTTTTAGCTACTCCTGCTATGATTGCCTTAATGGAGTGTACTGCAAAGAATGCAGTTGATTTACATCTTCCAGTTGGCTATACAACTGTTGGTACAAAGGTAGATGTTGTACATATTGCTGCGACTCCAATAGGAATGAAAATAACTGTTAATGCAAAGCTTATTGAAATTAAAGGTAAAAAGCTTATATTTAGGGTTGAAGCCTTTGATGAAGTTGAAAAGATAGGGGAAGGAATTCATGAGAGGTATGTAATTAATAGTGATAAATTCATGGAAAAGGTAAATAGTAAGAAAAAATAATATAATTTAAATGGGTGTTTAAAACACCCTATTTTAATGCCTAAATGTGGAGGGATATTGCTATGAAAAAAAATGATAAGATCCATGAAGAAATAATAAAAAAGTCCCATGAACGTTCAAATAAATATGGTATTGAAGTTAGCAGAATATATCCTAAAAAGATTCTAAGTAAACAGGAGATACCAATTGTATTAAAAAGGAATAAAGAGCTTATTAGAATAGCATCTCCATTTATGAAGATACTTTATGATTTTCTGGAGGGTTCAGGTTTTTTTATAGTTTTAACTGATAGGGAAGGATGTATATTAAGTACCATAGGAGATCGGGATATATTGCAGGCAGCGAAAGAATTGAATATGGTTGTAGGAGCATATATGAATGAAAATAGTATTGGTACAAATGCTATGGGTACAGCTATAAATGAAGATATGCCAATACAAATATCTGCAAAGGAACATTTTATAACAGCATATCATAGATGGACATGTTCTGCAGCACCTATTCATAATGTAAAAGGAGACATTATTGGTACATTAAATCTTACTGGTAACAGTAATCTTGTACATCCCCATACATTAGGATTAGTTGTTGCTGCTGTACGGTCTATAGAAAATCAGATAAAAAGTGAAGAAGCGAGCAATAAACTATTGGAAACATATCAGTATTTAAATGCAATTATTGAGTCTGTAGACATAGGAATTTTATCCGTCGATGGAAAAGGGATAATTAAGAATATAAATGCAACTGCATGTAGTATGTTTGATTGCACTAAAGAGTATTTGATAAATCAACCTATTCAAAAAATATTTTCATTGTGGGATGAAGTTATAAATCGAGTTGCTCTTGGCAAAAAGGTAGTTGATGAAGAAGTAAGCTTTAAAATAAATGGTAAATTTCAGAGGTACATTGTAAATATTCATTCAATAAGAGATGAAGTAGATACTATTATTGGTGCAGTTATAAGCTTTAAAAATATCCAAAATGTATATAACCTTATAAATAAATACACTGGCAAGAAGGCAAGATATACTTTTGACGATATCAAATATAAAAGCTATAGCATGAATAAAATAATTGAATACTCAAAGAGCATTGCTGATAGTCCTTCAACAATTTTAATAACTGGTGAAAGTGGAACAGGTAAAGAAATATTGGCCCAGGCAATTCACAATTTTAGTAACAGGAGAGAATATGGATTTGTTGCTATAAACTGTGGAGCGATACCACAAAATCTAATAGAAAGTGAACTATTTGGATATGATGAAGGTGCTTTTACCGGAGCAAAGAGAGGTGGTAATCCTGGTAAATTTGAGCTTGCAAATGGTGGTACCTTGTTTCTTGATGAGATAGGAGAAATGCCTCTTGATATGCAGGTAAAGTTTTTGAGAGTTCTCCAAGAGGGCTGTATTACAAGGATTGGAGGTAATAAATATATTGATGTTGATGTAAGGATAATTGCAGCTACAAATAGAAATTTACTTCAGGAAGTTCAATGCGGAAGATTTAGAGAGGATTTGTATTATAGAATATCAGTAATACCAATAGTACTTCCACCTTTGCGAGAAAGAAGGGAAGATATACCTCTTTTAATTGAACATTTCCTTGAAATTAAGTCACAAAAACTAAAAAAGCCTATTCCGAAAATTAATCGCGCTATCTATGAAAAAATGCTTTCTTATGATTGGTGGGGAAACATTAGGGAGCTTGAAAATTTTATTGAAAGTGCAGTTAATTTTGATGGTAATACTGAGTTTTTAATGAACAAATTTAAAGATATAGAAGAAAAAGGTAAAAACAATGAAATTAAAAGTTGTGATATTATGGATGAGCTAATATGTCCTCTTGATGAGCTTGAAAAAAGAGCGATCATAAGTTGTTTAAAGAAATATAATAATGTTACTAAATGTGCAAAGGTTTTAAATATTAGTAGAAATACTCTGTATCTTAAATTAAAAAAATATAATATAGAAATATAGTTGTTAAAATATAGGACAGTGTATTAAAATAGTACAAAAAATCAGTGCATAATTGTCATAAAACAGGACGGTTATGATTGCTTTTTTTTATACCTATTGAAAATACTATATTGTTTGTTAAATAACTAACTGGCATGATATTTGCATTATATGTTTGTAGAATAAAATTGAGGAGGTAGAGTTATGGCAAGATTTACACTACCAAGAGATATTTATTTTGGAAAAAATTCATTAGAGGAATTAAAAAATTTAAAGGGTAAAAAGGCTGTAATAGTAGTTGGCGGTGGCTCAATGAAAAGGTTTGGATTCCTTGACAAAATAGAAAAGTACCTTCATGAAGCAGGATTAGAAACAAGGCTTATTGAAGGGGTGGAACCTGATCCATCTGTTGAAACAGTAATGAGAGGCGCTGAAATTATGAGGGAGTTTGAGCCTGATTGGATAGTTGCAGTAGGTGGTGGTTCTCCAATAGATGCAGCAAAGGCCATGTGGATTTTCTATGAATATCCAGATTTTACTTTTGAACAGGCAGTAGTTCCTTTTGGCCTACCAGAACTTAGGAAGAAGGCTAAGTTTGTTGCTATACCATCTACAAGTGGTACTGCAACTGAAGTTACAGCATTTTCAGTTATAACTGATTACAAAGCAAAAATAAAGTACCCATTAGCTGATTTTAATATTACTCCTGATATAGCAATAGTGGACCCAGAGCTTGCACAGACAATGCCAAAAACATTAACTGCACATACAGGTATGGATGCTTTAACTCATGCTGTTGAAGCTTATGTTGCTTCTTTAAGGTCGCAATTTTCAGATCCACTTGCAATGCAGGCAATAGTTATGATAAAAGAGTATCTTGTTAAATCCTTTAATGGGGATACAAAGGCAAGAGAAGAAATGCATTATGCCCAATGCCTTGCAGGTATGGCATTTTCTAATGCATTATTAGGTATAACACATTCAATTGCTCATAAGACTGGAGCTGTATTCCATATACCACATGGATGTGCTAATGCAATATACCTTCCTTATGTTATACAATATAATGCAAAGGAATGTAAAGAAAGATATGCAGCTATAGCTAAGAACCTTGGACTTGAAGGTAAAAATGATGATGAACTTGTAGTTTCTCTTGTTGAAATGATAAGAGAACTTAACAGAAGTATGGAAATACCACTTACATTAAAGGATTATGGAGTAAGTGAAGAAGAATTTAAGGCAAATGTTAAAACAATAGCACATAATGCTGTACTTGATGCATGTACAGGGTCTAATCCAAGATCAATTGATGATGCTACTATGGAAAGACTGCTTGAATATATTTACTATGGTAAGGATATAGATTTTTAATTTAAATTAAATGCTATATTAGGCTCTCTTAATAAGAGGGCTTAATATTTTTAATAATTAAAACTTGCGTAAAATTTGTTTAAATATTTGACATATTAAATTTTATATGAAAAAATAAAATACTAAGAGGAATTATTATAAAGCATTTTGCTTAAATATAAAAAAGTAAATGTAAGAATGGAGGGATACTGTTGTACAAAATAGTGAAAAAAAGAGAATTGGCAAACAACATATATCTTATGGATATAGAAGCACCAAGAGTCGCAAAATCAGCTAATCCTGGCCAATTTGTTATAATTAGAATGGATGAAAAAGGAG
The DNA here is from genome assembly GCF_006016075.1 of Caloramator sp. E03. NCBI lineage: Bacteria > Bacillati > Bacillota > Clostridia > Eubacteriales > Clostridiaceae > Caloramator > Caloramator sp. E03. The sequence continues at coordinate 1,762,155 of NZ_CP040093.1, forward strand.
AGAGAATACCTCTTACAATCTGTGATTATGATAAGGAAAAAGGAACGGTAACTGTAGTATTCCAAGCAATAGGAGCTTCCACAATGGAAATGGCAAAATACGAAGCTGGAGATTGTTTTGCTGACTTTGTAGGTCCTCTTGGACAACCTTCTGAAATGGTTCATGAGGATTTAGAGAATTTAAAAAGCAAGAAGATTATTTTTATTGCTGGTGGAGTAGGAACAGCACCTGTTTATCCTCAAGTAAAATGGCTAAATAATAATGGAATTGCGGCAGATGTAATAATAGGTGCTAAATCAAAGGATTATGTGATATTAGAAGATGAAATGAAAAAAGTAGCAGGAAATGTTTATATAGCAACAGATGACGGTTCTTATGGATTTAAAGGACTTGTTACTGATTTGCTAAAAAATTTAGTTGTAAATCAAGGTAAAAAATATGATTTGGTTATAGCTATTGGACCAATGATAATGATGAAATTTGTATCAATGCTTACAAAAGAGTTGGGCATTAAGACGATTGTAAGTTTAAATCCAATCATGGTGGATGGAACTGGGATGTGTGGAGCTTGTAGAGTTTCAGTTGGAGGGAAGATTAAATTTGCCTGTGTAGATGGACCGGAATTTGATGGACATTTAATTGATTTTGATGAGGCAATGAGAAGACAAGCTATGTATAAGACTGAAGAAGGAAGAAAACTCCTAAAAAAGATTGAGGGAGATACCCATCATGGAAAAGGCTGCGGATGTGGAGGTGATAAATAATGGATAGAATGAAAAGAGTTCCTATAAAAGAACAGGATTCTAAAGTTAGAATTACAAATTTTGATGAAGTATGCTTAGGATATACAAAAGAAGAGGCTATGCAGGAGGCTTCAAGATGTTTAAACTGTAAAAGTCCTAAATGCGTGGCTAATTGTCCAGTATCAATAGATATACCTGGATTTATAGCACAAGTTAAAGAAGGAAATTTTGAAGAAGCTGCTAAGATTATTGCAAAGTCCAGTGCACTTCCAGCAATATGCGGAAGAGTATGTCCTCAAGAAACCCAATGTGAAGGAAAATGTGTACTTGGAATAAAAGGGGAAGCTGTAGCGATAGGTAAGCTTGAAAGATTTGTTGCTGATTGGGCAAGAGAAAATAATATTGATTTATCAGAAACAAAACCTAAAAATGGTAAAAAAGTTGCAGTTATTGGAAGTGGGCCAGCAGGTCTTACTTGTGCTGGAGATTTAGCTAAATTAGGATATGATGTAACCATATTTGAAGCTTTACATGAACCAGGAGGAGTTTTAGTCTATGGAATTCCTGAATTTAGGCTTCCTAAGGATACAGTAGTTAAGTATGAAATAGATAACGTTAGAAAATTAGGTGTTAAAATAGAGACTGATGTTATAGTTGGTAAGACTGTTACAGTAGATCAGTTATTTGAAGAAGAAGGATTTAGTGCAGTATTTATAGGTTCAGGTGCTGGATTACCTAAATTTATGGGAATACCCGGTGAAAATTTAAATGGAGTATTTTCAGCAAATGAGTTTTTAACAAGAAATAATTTGATGAAAGCATTTAAAGAGGATTATGAAACTCCTATAAAAGTAGGTAAGAAGGTAGCTGTTGTAGGTGGTGGAAATGTTGCAATGGATGCAGCAAGAACAGCATTAAGATACGGAGCAGAGGTTCATATAGTTTATAGAAGATCAGAGGCAGAACTTCCAGCCAGAGTAGAAGAAGTTCATCATGCAAAAGAAGAAGGGGTAATATTCGACTTGTTGACAAACCCAGTAGAAATAATTGGCGATGAAAAAGGATGGGTTAAAGGGATGAAATGCATAAGAATGGAGCTTGGTGAACCAGATGAATCTGGCAGAAGAAAACCTGTAGAGGTTAAAGGCTCAGAGTTTATTATAGAGGTTGATACAGTAATCATGTCCCTTGGAACATCACCAAATCCATTGATATCTTCTACAACTAAAGGATTAGAGATTAATAAACATAAATGTATAGTTGCAGATGAGGGAACAGGCCGTACATCAAGAGAAGGGGTATTTGCTGGTGGTGATGCTGTAACAGGAGCTGCTACAGTAATACTTGCTATGGGAGCCGGAAAGAAAGCTGCAAAGGCTATCGATGAGTATTTAAGTAATAAATAAAAAAATATCTTAAAAGGCTGCATTAAGGTATAACTTGATGCAGCCTTTTTGGATATAATTATATATAAAGATATTTGGAGGAATCAACATGGAAATATTATCTTATGAAAATATAAAGACATTTATCAATACAAAATATATGGGAAGAAATATTGTATATTTACAATCAACTACATCAACTAATGATATTATTAAGAAGATGGCAGAAGATGGGGCAAAGGAAGGGCTTGTTGTAATAGCTGAAGAACAAATTAGCGGCAGAGGAAGAATGGGAAGAAAATGGATAACCCCAAAGGGGGAAGCTATTGCCGCTTCTATACTTTTAAAGCCAGATATTCCTCCTAAAATAGCTCCAACTATAACTCCACTACTTTCATTATCGGCAGTTAAAGCTTTAAGGAGAATTACAGGTTTTGATATAATGATAAAATGGCCTAATGATTTGGTGCTGAATAAAAAAAAGTTATGTGGGATATTAACTGAGACAACTATGGAGGGAATGAAAATTAAATATATAATCGTAGGTATTGGGATTAATATTAATCAAGAAAAATTTGACGATGACATATCAAATATTGCAATATCATTAAAAAGTTATTCAGGAAAATCTTTTGATAGAAGGGTGATACTTGGTGAAATACTAAATTCCTTTGAGAAAGATTATGAAGATTTCAAAAGATATGGGCTTAAGCATTTTATCAATGATATAAAATATTATTCTATAGTTCTTGGGGAAAAGGTCACAGTATTAAATATAGATAGCGTTGTTGAGGGTAAGGCTGTTGATATAGATGATGAAGGTTGCCTTATAATTAAAACATTAAACGGAGACTTAAAAAGAATTTTAAGTGGAGATATTGTTATGGAAGGGATATATAATATTTATAAATAAATTAAAAAACATTTTATTTTGGGTTGAAAGTTTTTGGCAAAATGCTAAAATAAGAATATCGCCTGCATATTAGCGGGACGTTTTTAAAAAATATAAAAATAGTCCGGCATCCTAATGGAGCTGGAACGGAGGTGTTATTGTGGAAAATTTAAAAATTTACCCCAAAAAAGTGATGACGGTAAGGAAAATGACAAGAGTAGCAATGCTTGCAGCTATAGCAATTTTTATGAGCCTAACACCTTTTGGTTATATAAGGCTTACTCCATCACTTAAAGTTACTTTTATGCATATTCCCGTAATAATTGCTGCAATAACTGACGGTATAGCAGGTGGAATAATAGTTGGGCTTATTTTTGGGCTATCAAGTCTTGTCAATAACTTATCTACTATTTTTGCACCTATATTCATCAATCCTATGATATCTATTTTTCCAAGGATTATGATAGGTGTATTTTCGGCTTTGACTTATAAAAAAACAAAAAACGTTGCAATAACTGCTATTGTTGGCACTGCTACCAATACGATACTTGTACTTTCAATGATTTATGTATTTGCAGCAAAAACCTTTGCAAGCATAAGTAAAGTTGCAATAGGATCTCTTGGGAAAATACTAATAGGTATTGCACTTACAAATGGGACTTTAGAAGTAATTGTTGCAGCTATAATTGTAACTGCAATTACTAAAGCTTTAGATAAGATAATAAGGCAGGCATAGCCTGCTTTCTCATTATACATTAAGGAGTTGAGTATATGCTTCTTGTATTTGATGTTGGAAATACTAATATTGTTTTAGGAGTATATGAAGGTAAAAAACGCCTTGCTGATTGGAGAATGTCAACTACTCCACCAAAAACATCTGATGAATATGGAATAGTTGCTATAAATCTATTTGAAAAGGCTGATTTAAATTATAAAGATGTAAAAGCTGTCGTTATATCTTCTGTTGTACCTAATATCATGTACTCTCTTGAGCACATGATAAGAAAATATTTTAAAGTAGAACCACTTATAGTAGGACCAGGAATTAAAACAGGAATAAATATAAAATATGATAATCCAAAGGAAGTTGGAGCGGATAGAATTGTAAATGCTGTTGCAGGTCATGAAATATATAAAAAGCCACTCATAATAATAGATTTTGGTACAGCCACAACATTTTGTGCAGTAGGTGCAAGAGGTGATTATTATGGAGGTGCAATAGCCCCAGGTATTAAGATTTCAAGTGATGCATTATTTGAGAGGGCTGCAAAACTTCCAAGGATTGAACTTGTAAGGCCTGCTAATGTTATTTGTAAAAATACTGTACAGAGTATGCAGGCAGGTATAATATATGGTTATGTAGGCCTTGTTGATTTTATAGTAAATAAAATGAAAGATGAAATGAAAAAGATAGGTGAAGATGATCCATTGGTTGTTGCAACAGGGGGGCTTTCAAAACTTATTGCAACAGAAAGTAGTTCTATACAGGAGATAAATCCATATCTTACATTGGAAGGCTTAAGAATAATATATGAAAAAAATCAATAGGTGATAATATGAATATAGGAGGATTTATTCCTAAAAACAATGTATTTTTGGCTCCTATGGCAGGAGTTACGGATACGGCTTTTAGGATTATATGCAGACAATTTGATTGTGGTCTTGTTTACACTGAGATGATTAGTTCAAAGGGACTTACATTTAATAGTGTAAAAACTCGTGCTATGCTTGATATAGATGATAGAGAAGCTCCAGCTGCTGTTCAGATATTTGGAAGTGAGCCTGAGATTATGGCAAGTACTGCTGAGTTAATAAGTCAAAATCCTAAGGTTGCATTTATCGATATTAATATGGGATGTCCTGCCCCAAAAATAGTAAAAAATAATGAAGGTTCTGCACTTATGAAGGATATGCATCTTGCAGAGAAAATAATTAAGAACGTTGTAAAAAGATCTAAAAAGCCTGTTACAGTTAAGTTTAGAAAAGGATGGGATGAAACTTTAATTAATGCTGTTGAGTTTGCAAAGATGGCAGAAAGTGCAGGAGCTTCAGCTGTTGCAGTTCATGGCAGAACAAGAGCACAAATGTATGAAGGTAATGCAGATTGGGATATAATAAGAAAGGTAAAAGAATCAGTTAAAATTCCGGTTATAGGTAATGGGGATGTCATATCTCCTGAAAGTGCAAAAAGATTGCTTAATGAAACAAAATGCGATGCAATAATGATTGGCCGTGGATCCCTTGGTAATCCATGGATTTTTAAAAGGACGGTTCATTATTTAAATACAGGAGAGTTATTAAGTGAACCAAGTTTTGAAGACAAAATTGATATGGCCCTTTTACATCTTTCCATGGCTTTTGAATTTAAAGGTCATAGAGGAATTGTTGAGATGAGAAAACATATTGGGTGGTATCTAAAGGGGCTTAAAAATGCAACTTCTGTAAGAGATATTATAAATAAAATTAATGATAAAGATGAAATAGAGAAAGTGCTTAAAGATTATAAAAATCAACTTAAGGGGTGCTGAATATAGCACCTTTTTATTATATATTTATATTGAATTTATAACAAAAAAGGTATAATATGTAATTGAGCACAGAATGTGCACGGGAGGGATAATGTGGATTACGCAAGAATAGGAGAAAAAGTAATAAGCATAGAAAGAATACATAACAAAATAAACGAGATACTTGAACTCAGATGTAAGGGGTATTCCCAGCAGGAGGTAGCTAAAATACTTGATATTGATAGAACATTTATATCAAGGCTTGAAAGCATAGGAGAGATACGAAAAGGAGGAGGAATTGCAGTTGTAGGGTTCCCAATTCAAAATAAAGAGGAACTTGAAGAAAAACTTAAAAAAGCTGGAGTAGATTATATACTTTTTATGACTGAAGAAGAAAGAAATAATTTTGTCAAAAATCAGAGTGGGCAAAATTTATTTAACAGCGTTCTAGAGCTTATTGCTGAAGTTAGGAAATATAAACATTGTATAATAATAGGTTCTAATAAAAGAACAAAGATAATGGCAACTTTACTTGATTGCCATGTATATACTATAGATATTGGGGAATCTCCAATAAAGCAAGATGTATATATTGATCCTGAAAGAATACTTGAAATAATAAGTATGATAAGGTGATAGGAGGAGAATATATGAAAAGGATTGTATCTGTAAGTCTTGGTTCCTCAAAAAGAAATCATAGGGCTGAAGTGGAAATTTTAGGAGAAAAAGTTGTCATTGAGAGAATAGGTACTGATGGAGATTATAATAAAGTTATAAATATAATAAAGGAACTTGATGGAAAAGTCGATGCCTTTGGGATGGGAGGAATAGATTTAAATTTAAGATGGGCAGATAAATCTTATACAATAAAAGATGCTATTCCAATAAAAGAAGCTGCAAAAGTATCTCCAATTGTTGATGGTTCATGGCTTAAAAATACGCTTGAGAGAAGAACTGTAAAATATATAAATGATTACATAATGCCATTAAAGGACAAAAAAGTTCTTATGACTAGTGCTACTGATAGATATGGAATGGCAGAGGCTTTTTATAGTATAGGTGCTGATATAACCTTTGGTGATTTTATATTTGCACTAAATATACCTGTTCCAATAAAGTCTTATAGATTGTTTAGTATGCTTGCTGAAATAATACTCCCTATAGCTGTTAGGATGCCCTTTGAAAAACTTTATCCAACTGGTAGTAAACAGGATACTATTACAACAAAATATGAAAAATATTATAATGACGCAGAAATAATAGGAGGAGATTATCTTTTCATAAAAAAATATATGCCTAAAAATATGACAGATAAAGTTATTGTTACTAATACAGTAACTCAAAGTGATATAGAAGATTTAAAGGAAAGAGGAATTGCAATACTTATTACTACAACTCCGGAGTTTAATGGGAGATCCTTTGGTACTAATGTAATTGAAGCATTAATTGTATCACTTTTAAATAAAAATCTTGAAGATATAACAATAAAAGATTATGAAGATATACTGGATAGATTGAATTTTGTCCCAAGAGTTGAATGCTTTAATAAAAATATATTTTATAATGGTAAGGTACAAGGGTATATATAAAATCTGTATAAAAATTATATTTTGTTAATATATATTTTATATAAAGTTTTTATTGGAATGATTTAAATGAATAGTTTTGCTGTAATTAGAAAAGCTAAAGAAGATGACATAAGAGAAAAATATCCTACTGTTAGCCATATATCATTTATAAATAAATTATTACAGCCATATAAAAGTAAAGAGATAATGCTTAACGATATAACAGCTGCTGAAATAAAAATACCCGATGGTTTTGAAAGGATAAAGCTAAAAAGATCATGTAAATTTGGAAATGAACAATATGGATATGTTTTATCAAAGGATTATGACATAAATTTTAATTTGTTTTTTTATCATTCTTGTTTAATTAGAGCTTTAGATTATTACACAGTAAGTCTAGGATGCGATCTTAGACTTGGGGAAGTGGCTATAGCTGATGCATCTACATTGGAGGGCAGAAATTGTTTTTTTCTTCTGCTGCCCTTTGCAAGAAGAATAATATTAATATCTAAAAAAAGCAGGAGCTTATTCCAGATGTAGAATATGCAATATTAAAATATGGTACATCTGTAGCAATAGTTGAGGATCCTATAAAAGCAAGTGAGAATGCAGACGTGATTATATTATCATCAAAGGATGAAAACTACAAATATTTAGCAGAAGTTAAAAAGCCAATGCTTTATTTTAACTTCATATACCATCCTAAATCTCCTTGGTGTTTTAATGATGTGGATATTGCATTTAAGGGTGATAAAATGGATATTACCTTTGCACAAGGTTATTTGCAAATAAAGCAAAGGAAAATTATTTGGAGTATGGCTGAAAAAGAAGGTTTTTCAATTAAAAGCATAAGATGTGATAATGAAATATTAATGGAAAGGTAAATTTACAGATTATTGTAAATGTAAAGTTATTGACATCATTCATTGTCTGTTTTATAATTACATCTAATGGAGATAAATAACAAGCACTATAAAGAGTACTTTATGGTGCTTGTTATTAATTATGTAGATTAAAAAAATAATTAGTGTTATGTTTTATTTATTAGCATATAATATTTTATGACTAATTATTTGCCCTGTAAATTGCAGGGTAAAAATTGTAAAAGGGGAGAATAAAATGGGTGAAACCAACAAACAAGTAATATTAACTTATGAAGGAGTAAAGAAAATAGAACAAGAGCTTGAATATCTTAAAACAGTTAAAAGAAAAGAAGTTACGCAAAAGATAAAAACTGCATTATCCTTTGGGGATTTAAGTGAAAACTCTGAATATGATGAGGCTAAAAATGAACAGGCTTTTGTTGAAGGAAGAATAGCAACTCTTGAAAATATGTTAAAGAATGCAAAGGTGATAGATGAAGAAGATATCAAAACAGATACTGTATCAATTGGAACAACTGTTAGAGTAAAGGATCTTGAATATGGAGATGAGCTTGAATTTACTATAGTAGGTTCTGCTGAAGCAGATCCAGCAACTATGAAAATATCTAACGAAGCGCCTATAGGTAAAGGACTACTTGGTAAAAAAGTGGGGGATAAGGTTGTAATTCAAGTGCCAGACGGAACTACAATATTTGAAATATTAGAAATAAAGAAAAGATAACAAAAGAATTTTTGGAGGTTATGTTATGGCAAAGGATGAGTTAACTCAGATAGAGTTTGAAAAACTTGAGGAAGAGTATAATGAGCTTATAAGACAAAGGATCCAAAAGTTAGAAGAGCTTAAGAAAAATGGTCAAGATCCATTTGAAATAGTAAAATATGATAGATCCCATACGTCTAAAGATGTAAAAGAAAATTTTAGTGAACTTGAAGGGAAAACAGTAAGAGTAGCAGGAAGATTGATGTCAAAAAGAGTACATGGAAAGGCTGGTTTTTCTGATATACATGATAGGTATGGCAAGCTTCAGCTCTATGTAAAAATAGATGATGTTGGAGAAGAAAAATTAAAATTTTTCAAAACCCTTGATATTGGAGATATAATAGGAGTAGAAGGATTTGTATTTAAAACAAAAACTGATGAGATTTCAGTACATGTCAAAGATTTTGTATTATTAACTAAATCCTTAAGGCCACTTCCAGAGAAATGGCATGGACTTAAGGATCCAGATTTAAGGTATAGGCAAAGATATGTTGATTTGATTGTAAATCCAGATGTTAAAGACACTTTCATGAAAAGAACCCAGATTATTAAAGCGATAAGAAAATTCCTTGATGATAGAGAATTTGTAGAGGTAGATACTCCGATACTTTCAACAATAGCAAGTGGTGCGGCTGCAAGACCTTTTGTTACTCATAGCAATGCTCTTGATATTGATCTTTATCTTAGAATTGCAACAGAACTTTATTTGAAGAGGCTTATAGTTGGTGGATTTGAAAAAGTTTATGAAATGGGTAAAAACTTTAGAAATGAAGGAATTGATATAAGGCATAATCCAGAATTTACTGCAATAGAGCTTTACCAAGCTTATGCAGATTACAATGACATGATGGAACTTACTGAAAACCTTGTTGCATACTGCGCAAAGGAAGTCTTAGGAACTACTAAAGTTACATATCAAGGAACCGAGATAGATTTTACTCCTCCATGGAACAGAATTACTATGATAGATGCAGTGAAAAAATATGCAGGAGTAGACTTTAAAGAAATAAAAACTGACGAAGAAGCAAGAGAAATAGCAAAGAAATTGAATGTAGTTGATGAACTTAAAAAGAAGCTTTCAGATTGTACAAAGGGAGATATATTAAATGCTGTATTTGAAGCTTATGCTGAAAAGCATTTGATACAGCCAACTTTTGTAATAGATTATCCTGTTGAGATATCACCTCTTACAAAAAAGAAAAAAGATGATCCAACTCTTACAGAAAGATTTGAAGCATTTGTTTTTGCAAGAGAGATTGCTAATGCTTATTCAGAGCTTAACGATCCTATTGATCAAAAAAATAGGTTTATCCAACAGCTTAAGGAAAGAGAACTTGGCGATGATGAGGCTTATATGATGGATGATGATTTTGTAAATGCTCTTGAAATAGGTATGCCTCCTACAGGAGGGCTTGGAATTGGCATAGATAGATTGATAATGTTTCTTACAGATTCCTATTCTATAAGAGATGTTATACTATTCCCAACGATGAAACCAACAAAATAAAAGGGCGTATATTTACGCCCTAATAATTTTTATAAAAAAGGGTTGCAATTTCAACAATGTATGATATAATATCTTATGTGGTTGTTCCATGGTAGCTCAA